>JAQCGX010000001.1 GCA_027619975.1 Nitrospinota bacterium | reverse complement strand
TCTTCATAATCCCCTTTTTTGGCAAAACTCGCGGAAGCGCTCAGAACCAACGCGATTCCTACTACTGAAACTCCTAACATGACCTTTTTCATTTTCCTCACCTCTTTCAAAAAATGGTTACCATCCACGAAATTTTTTAAAATCATCTTGCTGGCATCTATCACCCGTGGTCTTCCCAAAAGTCTCGGGGTTCATCCGGGTAATCAAAGAGATTAAAATTGATTCTCTTTTTCGGTTTTATCTCTATGCGGCTGTTCTGCTTGCCCTGACTGTCATAGAACTTGTCCCAAAACCGCTTGCTGGATTCGTTGGTTTTAATTATTTTTTTCAACCTTCCCTTAGGATCGAATATTCTGACTTCCTCAAACATGGTGAACTCCTTTCACTGGCTGGAGAAAAAATTGGTTGCCACAACCAGGGAGAATTATTTGGTGATAAAAGCGACCTTTAAAAACTCCCAACATCTTTAAGCCTCCAAACCGAAACGTGAACATCAATTGAACATCTTCTCCTCCATGTCCTCTCACCTCCTATTTAGCAAGCCGGATGCCAGGCAAATAATATTTGCAAAATATAAAAATAAATCGTTTATTTTCAAATAGATAAAATTTATCCGGGAGAATTAAATATAGTAGGGAGCTGCAAAAAAATCCCAATTTGGGACTCAAGATTTCAGCCTGGAATCTTAAAATAGGATTAAATGGGGGATGTCAAAAAGAATGAAAAAAAAAGTAAAGGAGTGGTAAACCGCTGGTTATTTGAGGCTGTATTTTTTTACCAGTCTATAAAGGGTACTGCGGCTCATTGCGAGTTTATTTGCCGCCAGGGGGATATTGCCCTGGGTGGCTTTTAAGGCGTTGGCGATCGCGCGTTTTTCCACTTCCGGCATGGGAATGATAGTCTCTGGAATTCTTTCCGGGTCAAAACCGATTCTCTCGATTTTTTGCCCACGTCCCTCACCGTCCTTGTTCGCCGCCTGGGTGCCTATCGCCTCTTCCAGGGAATCCACCTCAATGGCCTCGGTTTCTGTTTGGATCATGGCTTGAAAGATCGTGTTTTCCAGCTGGCGCACATTTCCCGGCCAGGGATAGGCGACTAATAGCTCCATCGCCTGGGGATGGATAGATGTAACATTTTTGTTCAGTTCCGATGCATATTTTTTCAAAAAATGAATACACAACCGGGGAATATCTTCTTTTCTTTCGCGCAGTGGCGGGACGAAAATGGGAAATACATTCAGGCGGTAATATAAATCCTCGCGGAATTTCCCTGATGCCACAGCTTTCAACAAGTTTTTGTTAGTGGCGGCGATCACCCGCGTATTGACCGAAATTTTGGTGTTCTCACCGAGGCGTTCAAAGTTCTTTTCCTGCAGAAATCGCAACAGCTTGGTTTGCGTGTTCAAGCTCATCTCTGCAACTTCATCGAGAAACAATGTGCCGCCATCGGCCAGTTCCAGCTTGCCGGTCCGGGATTCATCCGCTCCGGTGAACGCGCCCTTCTTATGACCAAAAAGCTCGCTTTCCTGCAGAGTTTCCGGGATGGCCCCGCAATTGATATCCACAAAACATCCACCGGCAAAACAGCCGTTGTAATGAATCGCCCGGGCCACCAGTTCTTTTCCGGTTCCACTTTCTCCCTGTATCAGGACGCTGGCTTTATTGTCCTTGACCTTGTTGATTTTCTCAAAAACGCTTTGAATGAGAGCGCTCTTGCCGATAAACCCCTGTAAATTGTGTTGTCCCTGCAATTCCTCCTGTAAAAACTTGACCTTGTTGAGCAGAGCGTTCTTACTCAAGGCATTTTCCAGCGTGGTGACCAAGCGGGCCTCGTCATAAGGCTTGACGAGGTAATCGAAGGCTCCTTCCTTCAGCGCTTCGACGGCGGTTGCCGCTTCATTCACACTGGTCACCATGATGACCACAGGATCGGCCTGGGACTTTTTAATTTTCTTGAGGGTTTCCATGCCACCGATTCCCGGCATCCTCAAGTCCATAAAAATGGCCAGGGGATTCTCTCCCAGCATGGACAGGCACTCTTCTCCACTGGAAAATTCCATGACCCGGTAGCCCCGGGTTGAGAGCAGAACGGATAATATCCGCCGCAGGTTGGAATCGTCATCCACCACAAATAATAATTTATTTTTCATTCATCTCAGCAAGAACAGGGAGGAGGAAATCAAGAGGACATTATATCCAAAGATATGGCTTCGAAAACTATTTTTTAAAATATCGGAGCACTGATATCTACTGGAAATTCTTTGTAGTTGTGACCCTTTCGTGACTTTATTTTGACGAGTTCGTGATCTCGAATTTCTACACTATTTTTGAGGGAATCTCTAGTTAATGATCTTTGATTATTGCAATCTCCCTTTCTCTTAAATGAGTGGGTTGCCTCCTGTTGACTTTTAGGAGAGCCTTTATATATTTACTCTTAACCCATCTAACGGCGCAGCAGGCGGAATTATGGAAAAAAAATCTCTGCTCAGCAATATTTCCCTGAGCATGCTTAGTGCCATTTTTTTGCTGACCTTCTCTGCTTCGACGCTTTGGGGCAAGACAAACTATTCTCCCTCTGATAGCAGAAAATTATATAAAAAAATTCCAACGGTTAAATGAAATCGTTGTCACCCTGCAGCAACAAGGAGAAACCGGTCCGATCGAAAATTTTGCTAAAAGCGCCAAAGACATTGCAGAAAAAATATTGGCTCCCAACGATCCCGAATACGCGATGGCACTGGACAATCTGGCAGAATTCTATTGGTCACAGAAAGATTTTTCATCCGCCAAACCACTCTACGCACAATCCATAAAAATCCAGGAGTCCCTCCTGGGTTCAGCGCACCCGCGGTTATCACCCACTCTTGAACGTCTTGTGGAATACCATCGATCGCAGAAAGAATATGATGAGATGGAGCCTTTTCTTCTGCAACTTATAAAAATTCAAGAGAAGGCTCTGGGTCCTTATCATCCCGACTTGGTTTCCGTAATTAATCAAACAGCCGAAGTTTATCGGCTCCAGAAAGATCCTGCCAAATTACAGCCTATGCTGGAGTGGCTCCTTAAGATTCATGAAAAATCCGATCATCCTGACCTGATTCTCATAATGCAGGAATTGGCTCAAGTATATCGTGCTCAAGATGAAAAAGTTCTCTTAGAACCCATGCTCATTCGTTTGTTGGAATTACAGGAAAAAACCCTGGACCCAAAACACCCGGATCTTTTTGAGACGACCACCAGCTTATCCGAGCTTTACCAGGGAAAAGGAAACCAGGAGCGGGCCAGGTCCTTATTGATAAAGATGCTGAATATAAAAGAAAATACTCTGGGTCCCAATCACATCGAACTCGCTCCCCTGGTCACCAAGGTAGCGGATTCTTTCCTCGACTCTGGAGATTTTTCTCAGGCAGAGGTTTATTACCGACAATTGTGGAAGATTGCCAAAAATTCTTCCACCCCTCAGCCCCTTCTCAAGGCTTTTGTCCTGCATCATCTTGCTGACATTCAAATGCAACGGGGAAACCCCTTGAGCGCCGAACCTTATTACAGGCAAGCGTTATCTCTTTACGAAAAATCTCTGGGTACCGAGCCTCTTCAGGTTGCTACTGTTCTCAACAGTTTGGGGGATATATTCAGCTCCCAGGGAAATTTTTCCAGTGCTGAACCATTTTATCTCCGTTCGCTGGATATCCGGGAACAATTACTGGGCTCTGAGCATCCAGATGTGGTGAGCCTCCTGGATAACCTTGGTTATGTCTATGGAGTCAGCCGGTTCTATGACCGTGCGGAGTTTTATTACCAAAAGTCGCTGCAAATTAAGGAGAAAGTTTTTGGACCGAATCATCTGGAAATTGTCAAGACACTCGATGGCCTGGCAGAGGTCTATAAGCAAAATAAGAAGCTTGAGAAGATAGAGCCTCTTTACCAAAGAGCGTTGAAAATTCGGGAAAAGTCCCTGGGCCCCTTTCACCTGAAGGTAGCAGAATCTTTGAAAAAACTTGCTGAATGGTACCGCCATATAGGCAAATTACCTGAGTCCGTTGTTCTTTACCAAAGGGCATCAGACATTATCAAAAAATCTAATCAACCTTGAACGGCCTCAAATAATGCTAGTCAAACTGTGCCCACAATGCGGATATCAACTTCCTAGCAAAGCCAAGCGATGTCACTGGTGTAAGTCCCCTGTTAAAAAAATAACAGCGCTCCTGATTTGGATTCTTCCCGTTTTAGCTTTCCTGGTGTTAGTGGCATGGTTTCTGAGTGATGATCTTGCCGTTGTTCCTCTCACTTCAGAATCCCCTCCCGTGGTGCAAATTATTAAAACGGAGCCTCCCGTAAAAAAGTCCGAGGAATATTTTTCGACAATCTATGTTGGAGCGCAGGTTGCCAATTTGCGGAAAAACCCCTCCCTCACGTCTGACACGATCAAAAAATTAAAACCAGGACAACGATTGACTCAAGTGAACCGTTCTGGCGATTGGCTCCAGGTTCTGGCGGATGGCACAGGGATCAGGCCAGGCTGGGTTCATACCTCGCTGGTAGAAAAAACTAATCCTCTTCCAAAACCCACCCAACTCCAAGTGGTGAAAGTTAGTAAAACGGAGCCCTCTGAAAATAAACCCAGTGGAGATTTTTCGACAACCTATGCCAAAAGCCAGCTTGTCAATGTGCATAAAGATTCATCACTCACGTCTCATACGATTGAGAAAATAAGTACGGAACAACAATTGACCCAAGGGAGCCGTTCGAGCGATTGGCTTCAGGTTCTGGAAGATGGCGTGGAAAACAAGCTCGGCTGGGTTCACTCCTTGCTGGCTTCAAAAACTGAACCGCTTCCCAAAACCACCCAACCCCAAGTGGTGAAAGTTAGTAAAACGGAGCCCTCTATAAATAAACCCAGTGGAGATTTTTCGACAGCCTATGCCAAGGGCCAGCTTGTCAGTTTACGAAAAGATCCATCACTCCCGTCTCATACCATTAAGAAAATAAGTACGGAACAACAATTGACCCAAGGGAGCCGTTCGAGCGATTGGCTTCAGGTTCTGGAAGATGGCGTGGAAAACAAGCTCGGCTGGGTCCACTCCTTGCTGGCTTCAAAAACTGAACCGCTTCCCAAAACCACCCAACCCCAAGTGGTGAAGGTTAGTAAAACGGAGCCCTCTATAAATAAACCCAGTGGAGATTTTCCGGTAATTTATGTCAGGGGCCAGTTTCTCAATTTACGGAAAGATCCCTCACTCACGTCTCATACAATCAGGAAACTAAAAAAGGGCCAACGATTGACTCAGTTGAGCCGTTCCGAGAATTGGCTCCAGGTTCTGGAATATGGCGCGGAGGACAGGCCAGGCTGGGTTCATACCTCGCTGGTTGCAAAAATATTACCCCCGCCATCGATCAAAGCTCCTTCTGAACAGAAGGCTTTTAAAATGTTTCGCATATCCTTTGATCAATACAATACCAACATCAAAAAACTAAAAGGAATGCATTTCTTTAATGATGTCGAATATGTGAACCAAGGAGTCATTCAGATAACCGCAACCGACATTTTACTTTCAGCTCCCAAAAAGTATAAGGAAAAATATTTAATTGCATTAATGGAAATGTGGCTGGAAGTGAGAGAAACCACTCAGCCCGCTACCGTCAGAATTGTGGATAAAAACGGCCACCTTCGGTTGCAAGAAGTACAGAACCAATAAAAATCAGCGCCTTTTCCTTCAAAGGCTAGCACCCAAGGTTTTCTCCCGCATACTTTTTATCCCTCTTCCCTTATAATACCCAAATCTTTAATCTAGATTACCTTTTCATAATTCAAAAACCATCGAATCGTTATTTTTCTCATTTCTGTTGTGGGAGTGGCCCTCAGTTTCTAGCTGGCATCCCTCTACCTGAAACAGGTTATGATAGGGGTCATATGGCGACAAAAATATTATCCCTGACCTGCACCCAATGCGATGCGTCCATCGTCCAATATCGCAAACAGGGGTCCGGGGCTCTCATCCGCCTGATCATCGACCGCATTCAGGGACCGCCATCTCTGCTACAATTAAAACAGGTCACCAGCAAGTCGGAATTGCCGCCTTTGGTCTGTCCCAAATGCGGATTTTTGATCGGCGTCCCCATGGAGCATGAGAAAAAGTCGCTGGCTTTTAGGTTGATGAAGGGAACTTTTCGCCGGCAAATAACTTAAAGCAAAACATTAAATAAGAATACCTATCTAATCAATATTAGTTTATTTATAGAATTTATTTTAAAGCGATACTTCATGCTTAAAAATCCGCCTCTAAATTCCATATCTTTGGGCAATGCGATAAAAATATCTTTTTTTGTTTTAGTGACCTGGATCCTGACCGGATGTGGCGAAGCCCACCGTTTTGAGGATTTTACCTTCGTCGGCCCTGGCAAAACCGAGGCAATATTTAGCCAGGACTCGAAGGCTTGCGAGGCGGAAAAAAACAAACACAGCAACAAGATTCAAGGCCGGGAATTTGGATTCAAAGGCCAGGATGTGGGTTATCTGGGCTGTATGAAACTGAAGGGCTGGGAGAAAAAGGAGCCAGGGCTTCGTTGAGTGGGGCTTTGCGTAAGTGGGGTTTTGATAAAAAATGACCAGGAGTCGATGCGGTGGGTTCTTGGGAAAAACTGGTTTTCAATAAAATCCCCCCTTAAAAAAAAGGGGGGATTTGTTTCTCACGCTCCATTAAAGAGGCCATCTGGAATCTTCAAGGAGGTTACCTTGAGACCACCCATCACGTCATCGCTCTAAAGTTTATGTAAATTGGAAGATTAAATGAGTCTCGCAATATTACTCCGAACCGGAATCCTTCCTTTTCCGCACCTCCAAGCTCAAGGTTTCTTCCAAATTAGCCATCTCACGTTTTGAAAATTTGCAATTGAAGCTCAGGAAGTTATCTGCAGAGTTTTTCATGAATCTCAGGATTTCCACATATTTTCAAAATTGGATAGATAATTTCTCCAACACGTCAGACATATCAGACCGCCCGCCCCTCATTTCCTTCAAACTGCTGGCGGCGCAGAAATAATAGCTTTCGCCTTTATCAAAATAAGTCTCCCCCAGG
Organism: Nitrospinota bacterium; assembly: GCA_027619975.1. Taxonomy (NCBI): domain Bacteria; kingdom Pseudomonadati; phylum Nitrospinota; species Nitrospinota bacterium. The sequence goes on along the minus strand of JAQCGX010000001.1, from coordinate 129,777 downwards.
AGATTGGAATTGGGGTTGAACAACCCAAGGTTAAAAAGAAGGAAATCTGCATTTACTTTAAATAGGAAGTACTTCTTGAATTTTTCTTCGAGGGAGGCGGCGATTTGCCCTGCATCGGCATCGATGCCGATTGTGTATTGGTTGGCAAGCGCCTGGGATTTTGGGTTGGCCAAATCCGCCAGCGTGAGAGTGATGTAATGGTTCACATCCTCATCGTATTTCATTTCATTAGCCTTAACCGCTTTCCAGTTTTGCTCCCTCCATTGCTCATCCCGGCCTTCATCAAAAATGAGGTCGAAACCTTCATTGGATTCTTTCCAGCTATTGATTCTGCTCCTCAGAAATTGGTCTGAAAAAAAAGACTCCGTCGTATCAATCTTACCGGTATCAAGGTGCGTGAACTGGACAGGCATGACAACCTCCAAAAAGTTGGAAAGGAATCGCAATGCACAATTAACAGGATACCAGTAATTTCATACTTTTCAAATACTTCCATTAAAAATAGAGCCGGTAACAGCAATAATAAATAGTTATAAATAAAAATATAAATAGTTACAATACTATAAATAAGTCATGATTATGCGAATTTAACAATCGGATATACTAGTTTATGGGGCAAAATCAGCTTAAATACACCCAAATGAGCGGATTTTTTGTGAGCATATGCGTCCAACAAGAGGTTCAAGCAAAACATAAAATAATCTCTAAAATGGGCCAAAATGTAGCCGCGTGAGCAGATGAAATCACCCTCAATAGTCCGCTTTATCCACGCCCAAGTTCCGATAATCCGATCAAAATATGGGAGATCACACTCAGGCCGCGCGCTCCGATCGGCTCAAATTGAAATTAAAAATCTCGATTTTCCCCCAGAATATCCTTCTCGATAGAAACCAATGATTTGATCTGAGTTCGCAAAAAATTGACCCAAAAAAAACTTTGTGAACCATTCCCCTTCCGCAATTTTCATTTGATATAATAAATGAAAAAAATCATTCCAGGAAAATTCCCCAACCGGTTATGGTCATCAAACGAACAACATTGATCTTGTGTCTCCTTCTGATCCTGACCTTGGGACGTGGGTCCTTTTCGGCCACCGCCAGCGAATCAGCGTCAGTTGAAAATCAGCTGGTCTCCGTTTTAACCCTGAACGAAAGTCAGATAGATCTGGCGGAAACCTTTCTCCTCATTTCCAGGGATCGCGATTCCACGCTCGACCTGGCTCCGTTACGTAAGGAGTTGGACCGGCTGACCCAATCGGTTCGTGATAAATTGAAGGAATCATCCTCTCCTGAGGAAATTGTCTCAGCGCTTAGAAAAGCCATTCATCAGGAAGGCGGCTACCGTTACACCGAACAGGTCGATGCCCAGGGAATCCCGCTGAACCCCGCCGAGCTTTTTCTGCACGGAATGCTCAAAAGCCGACGAGGCTATTGCATGAACCTCTCCCTCCTGTATCTCATTATTGGCGACCGTCTGAATCTGCCTCTTTTTGGGGTCCCTTTACCCAATCACTTTTTTGTTCGCTACGTTTCCGGGAACTCGCGTATCAATATTGAAGCGACGGAACAGGGCGCAACTTACCCTGATAGTTTTTACCGCCAGCGATTTGGAGCACCTGCCAATGCCACAGAAACGTTTTTCATGGGAAATCTTGGAAAGAAGGCCACCCTGGGGGCATATTTTTCCAACGTCGGAATGGTTTATTACAAAGGCAAACAACCTGAAAAAGCTATTTTTTATCTGGACCTGTCGGCGAAAATCAATCCCCGGTCGATTGAAGCGCATAACAACCTGGCCAATATCTATTCCGAAACACAGCAAATTGGAAAAGCCATCCACCATTACCAACTGGCTTTGCAAGCCGACCCCCGAAATTTATCGACCCTGTACAATCTGGGACTGGCTTATGATCAATCCGGTCAAGCGGACAAAGCCATCGAAACATTTTTACAAGCCGTCCAGATCGACCCGTCATTCACACCGGGCCATCAAAATTTATCGAAACTATTCTTAGAAAAAGGACAATACTTCGGCGCTCTGTTACATTTAGAGAAACTGGCGCAAATGGACCCCATGAATTTTCAGACCCAGACAACCATCGGCACGGTATATTTGCGCATGGGTCAACACGAATTGGCCTTGCAGACGTTCAATGATATGCGAGCCAAGTATCCCGGCAAGGTGGAGGTGTTGGAACCTCTGGCTGAAACCTTTTACCGGATGGGGGATTTCGACAAGGCCAGCGAGCTTTATCGCTACCTCATCGAACATCATCCCGATTTGCTCAAAGCCTATATCCAGCTAGGGTGGACCCATTACAGAAAAAATGAAATTGATCTGGCCATCGCCTGGACCCGGCGCGGCCTCAAGGAAGGCCGGGGACCGGAAAATCTAATCACGCTGGCGCAAATGAATCTGGGTTTTTATGCCTTATTGAACCAGACATTTTCCGAGGCCAGAAAATGGTATCTGAAAGCCCTTGCCGTGAAGGATCCCAGCGTGGTAAATGGCATGGTGGGCGATATTAACGAGGCGGCCCATCAATTTCCCGACCGTCCGGAACTGGAATTTTTTGTCGGATGGATATTTTTTGAATCTGGACAAAAAGAGGCCGCCAGACTGATACTTGAGCGTTATCTGGAGAAATACGCCTCCGATCAATTTGCAGATGAAGCCCGCACTCTATTGCAAAGCCTGACTTTTAAAAAGGCTGTTTTCCCAGTCAACACAGTCACGGCAACCCCATCTCCAGAAGAAAAAATGGCTCCCGAAAACATGGCGCTGATTCCCGGTGGGTTTTTTACAATGGGTGCCAATCAAAACGGACTCGATGAAAAACCAGAGCATGAGGTATTTGTGGACCCGTTTTTCATGGACCGTCATGAAGTTTCCGCCCGGGAATATGCCGAATTTTTGAACACCGTCAATAATGTAAAAGGCTATTACCTCGACAACAAATACGGCACGCTGTTTTTCGACGGACGCTTCCAGCCAAGGCCCGGTTTGGAATCTCTGCCCATCAACAACGTGAACTGGAAAGGAGCGGTCGCCTACTGCCAATGGAAAGAGAAACGTCTGCCGACAGAAGCGGAATGGGAAAAAGCGGCGCGAGGCACGGACAAACGCATACTTCCCTGGGGGGACTCCCGCCCGACACCGGAACGCGCCCGTTTTCTCCAAACATGGACGGATGTAATAAAACATAAAGTGATGGTTTCCGTAGATGCTTTGCCGGAAGGAAAGAGCCCTTTCGGACTACATAATATGGCCGGAAATGTAAAAGAATGGGTGGACGACTGGTTTGATCGAGAGTATTATGCGGAATCATCTGAATACAGTAATCCCAGAGGGCCCATTGGCGGGGAATTCAAGGTCTTAAGGGGCGGCTCCTGGCGGGATCTGGGAGGGTTTATTTATTCCTCTTTCCGAAATAACAGTTCCCCGGGGACCCGAATGGATGATTACGGGTTTCGCTGTGCCAAAAGCGTCAACCAAAGGGAGTCTTCCAAAAAGAAGGTTCGATTACCGGAAAACCCTTTCAATGAAAAACAACCTTTTAATCCAATTCACCTGAAAGGTCTATAAATTGTGATTGGCGCCATAGAAATACTTATCATTGCCGTCATCTTCGGAATCATTTATGGAAGAGACGCCATCGATAAGACCTACAAAAAGCACCCCGATGAAGGCATGATGGAAAGTTTAGCTGACGATGTCAAAGAATATTACCAAACCGATCCGAAGCGCCTGGTCAAAATGGTGGTGTTTGCGGTTTCCGTTGTTGCCTTTTTGTGCATCGCCGCCTACTGGCTCATCACCCGCACGGATTTCCTGAATATGATCGGTCTGGAATAAATGACCGCTAATAATTGAATCCGTTTGTCCTGACATGAAAATAAGGTTCCCCATCCTGCAAAATCTTGCCCCCGACGATTTCCCCTATATAGAGAACATGGTCGCCTGAGAAAACAGAATTGACCACTTCGCATTCCAGGTACGAAACGGCGTCGTTCAAAATCCGGATTCCCTGCAAACCTTCGGTGGTTTTGACTCCCTTGAACATATCTTCCTTGGGGGGTTTGCTGAAATGTTTTAAAAGGCCATTGGATTCCTTACCCAGAACATTGACTATAAAAGCATTCGATCCCTCCACCAACAGGCGGGCGGAGCGAACGACGCCCAGCGCAATGATCACCGCGGGAGGTTCAAAGGAGCATTGGTTGACCCAACTCGCAATGACAGCGTCTTCCTTATCCCCGCATTTCGCCGTAATCACATACAGACCGCTGGCAACGCGCCCCAGGGCTTTTCCCACCTGACTTTTGTTTTTCAATTTATTCTCCTTAACAGCAATAATATTTAAAAAAGAATTATAAAATACCCTTTTCCAAAAAAAAAGAATCAATATAAACTGGCGGGGTCTTGAAAAAATGATCTAAAAATCGCCCTTGTTGATCTGAAACACGTCCGGTTTTCCGGGGTTTTGTATATAAGATAGCTTCAGAACAATGTCCTGATTGGATGGCCCCTCGGGTTTCTTCGGGTTATCCAGAAGTAGAAGCACCATCCTCCCCAATTTATCCGATCCGCGAAAAACCATGATGGCGTCTTTCCCCAATGGAGCGTTCATCACCAACCCCTCTGCTACGAAGCCCTGCTCGGAAAAATATTTCCTCAGCTGATTCGCCAGATTCACCACTTGATCGGCGTTGGGCTGTGCCACCACGGGCTTGCCCCAGACAACATTGATTTGAATCAGCCGATTGGATTTATAACCCAACACATAATAAACCTTGCTTGGTCCACTTTGTGAAAGAAGGTCCTGTACGGTGATACCCAGGTTAACGGTTTTTTCAAGAGGATGCACCTGACGTTCCACATTTTTTTTGGAAATACGAAAATCTTGATAAATTGCTTTATAGACATTTTTTTCATTCATGCCAAATTGGGCGGACCGTAATCCATCCACTCTGGTTTCATTTTCTAAAGAGCCTTTTAGAGTTTTATTTTTTCCCGGATTCGCCTGGACTGCCAACGGACCCTCAGAAAATAATAAGGCCAAGAGAAAAAATAAAACAACTCGCCCATTAAATTGAAATTTCTTCACCTCGGCTCCATTTAACCTGAAGGTTTTCGAAAAATAATGATGTAGTCTTTAAGGGATTATCAAAGGAAGTTCAGGCACTCATATAAATGTCGCATGCACCCGACAGATAGACTTGGTAATTCATTTGTTCATTCACCGATTTCTGGCTTCCAATCAGGCATATCATCAAAAGTTTCTAGCGTACTGTCCATCACATCCCAATGGTTTCTATTTTTAGCAAACACCACAACCTGGGGCTTGATCGAATTCGGGTCTTCCAGTGTTCCGGCAGATAGGGTCATAACTCCCACCATTTCTGAATTCTTCCCAAATAGTGGGCTCCCACATTTAGTGCAAAAGAAATGAGTGGTCTTTTTACCACTTTCAGCTACATGGGTAAATTTAGAATAGTCTGCCTTTTACTGAAAAACTTTTCTCCAAAAACATCACACCCGTGGAATGTCCTGCCCCACTTCTCTTTTGGCAATCCCCACAATGACAGTGAGCAACGATAATGGGTTCGCCCTTGACCTCATACTTCACATCGCCACAAAAACAGCTCCCTTTAAACAATAGGGATTCTCCTTAAATATCGCCAAGAACCCGCGGTTTAACTACCATTTCCCAGGAATTGGTTCAAGACATTTTGGGCAATCTCCAGATACCAGCCGATTGGCAACAACCTGAAACCCCCACCGCTCGATGACCACTTCGCTACATTTCGGGCAAAAGGTACTCTCTGTGTTTTCCACCTGACCGGTGCGGTTGCCGGAATAAACAAACTTCAGGCCGGCTTCTATGCCACGTTGTCTCGCCCTGAGCAGGGTTGCCGCCGGAGTCGATTCCCGGTCGGTCATCTTATAAGTCGGATAAAACCCCGTCACATGCCAGGGAATATCCACCGATACCCCTGCAATGAATTCGGCCATTTGGGTCAACTCTTCATCCGAATCGTTATAGTCGGGAACAACCAGAGTCACGATTTCCGTCCAGAAACCCATCGCATGAACCTGGCGGATGGTTTCCAGAGCTGCATCCAGATTGCCGCCCAAGCGCCGGTAGTTTTTAGCGGAAAAGGATTTCAGGTCGATTTTGAACAGATCAAGCCAGGGTTGCAGATACTCCAGAACTTCCGGCGTTCCATGCCCGTTGGAAACGTAGCCTGTTCGCAAACCGCGCTCTTTGGCCGCGCGGAACACCTCGACCGCCCATTCGCTGGTGATCAACGGTTCGTTGTAGGTGGAAATGACGCTTTTGGAACCCCGCTGTTCCGCCAGATCACAGATTTCGGCGGCAGTGATTGAGGAAAAATTCAGAGTCGAGGCATCGTCCCTCAGAGCTTGCGAAGTGAACCAGTTCTGACAATAAGAACAGTGAAAATCGCATCCCAGCATTCCGAAACTCATGGCCGAACTGCCGGGAAGAACGTGGAAAAACGGTTTTTTCTCGATGGGGTCGTTATGCACCCCCGCCGCGTAATTAAAGGGAACGCGGAGGACACCTGCTTCATTGAACCGAACTTTGCAGATGCCTCTCTGACCGGGACGTAATTTACACAAGTGGCCGCAGGCAGTGCAGATCAAAACACCACCGGGAAGTTTTTGTACCAGCTCCCCCGGACGAGTCGATCTGTCAAGTTCGTTTTGAACGGTTTTGGTGGCCATGATCCGGTCCTGTTTTGAAGGTTCTTTAAGGAAGACCCTCTTTGGCCAAGATTTATTCCGTGCTGATGCCTTCGGACTTTTTATCCAGGGCGCCGATCATCGTGTGCCATGCCAGGCTCGCGCATTTGGTTCTGGAAGGGTATTCGCGGATTCCCCGGAACAGCTTTAATTTACCAAGATGATGTTCTTGCTTTTCCGGGTCCATTTCCCCTAACACCATTTTATGAAACTCCTGGAAAATGACCCGAACCTCCTCCAGGGATTTCCCCTTCAGATAAGCAGTCATTAATGATGAACTGGCTTTGGAGATGGCACATCCGGTTCCCATGAAGCTGATATCCCGCAACACGCCATGTTCTTCATCCACATCCAGGTAAACGGTCATATCATCGCCGCATAAGGGGTTCACCCCGTGGCAGCTATGCGTCGCATTTTCAAGTTCATGAAAATTTCTGGGTTTGCGATTGTGGTCCAGAATGACCTGCTGGTATAACTCGTTGTCGTACGACATTAAAAAACTTTTCCTTTCAAGGAACGGTCACGAAAACAATTTGATGACTTTTTGAATACTTTCCGCCAATGCGTCCAGTTCTTCGAATTTGTTGTAAAACGACATGGAAGCCCGCGTCGTCGCCGGCACGCCAAAGCGGATCATGGTCGGCTGGGCGCAATGGTGCCCGCCCCGGACCGCAATGCCATCCTGATCGAGCATGGTTCCCACATCGTGCGGATGAGCGGCATCCAGAACAAAGGAAATGATACTCGCCTTCTCGCGGGCGTTGCCGATGATCGTCAATCCGTCGATTTCCTGTAGCAAACGGGTCCCGTAATCCAGCAGGCTTTTTTCGTATTCAAAAATATTTTCCATGCCGATTCCGGTAATGAAATCAATGGCGGTTCCGAGACCAACAACCTGAGTGATGGGCGGCGTCCCGGCTTCAAACCTGGCGGGCGGCCTGGCATACGTGGTCTTCTCCAAAGTGACTTGCAGGATCATATCGCCGCCGGTCACATAGGGCCCCATCGATTCCCACAGTTCCATTTTTCCGTACAACCCGCCGACGCCGCTCGGAGCATACATCTTGTGCCCGGAGAAGGTGTAGAAATCGCAGTCCAGATCTTTCACATCGATCGTCATATGCGGAGAACTTTGCGCCCCGTCAATGAGGACTTTGGCTCCCACCGCATGCGCTTTTTCGATGATTTCCTTGACCGGGTTGATCGTTCCCAGGGCGTTGGAAACGTGGTTCACCGCCACCAGTCTGGTTTTCTTGTTCAATAGTTTCTCATACTCGCTCATTACCAGTTCGCCGTTGTCGCTGACGGGAATGACCCTGAGCGTCGCCCCTTTTTCCTCGCACAACACCTGCCAGGGAACAATGTTGGCGTGGTGTTCGATATTGGATATGATGATCTCGTCGCCGGCCTGGACAAATTTTCTGCCAAAACTATAAGCCACCAGATTGATCGCCTGAGTGGTTCCGCTGGTGAAAACGATCTCCTTGCGATCGGGTGTGCCAAAAAAATCGGCTACTTTTTGCCGGGCCTCTTCATAAAGCCGGGTCGCGTTTTCACTCAATTTATAGGAGCCCCGGCGCACGGTTCCATATTCTTCAGAATCGAATTTTCGCACCCGCTCGATCACACATTGAGGTTTGTGCGTGGTGGCGCCGTTGTCGAGATAGATAAGCGGTTTGCCATTGATCTTTTGAGATAAAATCGGAAACTCTTTCCGTATCTTTTCAACATCAATGGAGGGTTTGTCTGCCAAAACAGAATCCCGCATTTCAGGCCTCCAGTTTTTTCAAAAAATTATTTTCAAGATCTTTCACAACAGCGGGAAACTCGATGGTCTGAATGATGCTCTGGGCAAAACTTCGAGTCAAAAGTTCCTTGGCCACCTTTTGCGAAAGCCCTCGGGTTTTTAAATAAAACATCTGATCTTCATCGATCTGCCCAATCGTCGCTCCATGCGCGCATTTGACGTCATCGGCAAATATCATAAGATTGGGTTTATTGTCCGCATGGGCGTTGTCGGAAAGCATCAGATTATTGATGAGCTGATCCGCATTCGTCAACTGCGCCCCTTGATTGACAATGACGGTTCCATCGAAACTGGACCGGCCTTTGTCATTGATGATGTTTTTAAATTTCTGACTGCTGGTGCAATGCGGCGCTTCATGGTGGATGCGGATAAAATTGTGAACCTGCTCTTCACCGGTTAAAACACTCACACCGTTCAACCGCAATTCCGCTCCCTCGTTCTTGAGACGAACATCATAATGATGACGAGTCAGTTTGCTCCCGTAGGAAGCGTTGCTGGCAAAAAAGCGGCTGTTGCGCTCGAGAGCCACCCGGGTCTTTGAACAGTGCCAGGCATCGGTCGCATCTTCCTGGACTTGGGTAAAAGTCATGCCCGCGTCTTCGCCTATCAAAAAATCCTGAACGCTGTTGACGAAATAATTTCCCTGTACGCCAACGTATTTAACGATCAACTTCAATTCCGCCATCGCCCCCAGTCGGACAATGACACGCGGATGAGACGTGACGGGCTGTGCAGGGGAACCGGAAGAAACATATAAAATTTGCAGGGGGGCTGGAACTTGCGCTTTTTTAGGAAGGTCGATCAACAGTCCCTGAGACAAAAAAGCGCTGTTGATACAGGCGAAGACGTCATTCTCTTCTTCAACCGTATCCGCCAAATAGTTTTTCAATTCTGGCTCGGACAACGCTTCAGCAAGCGGAATGATATTTATTGAAGAACTGATCGCCGAGCAATCGGAAAGATTTTCCTTGTAAGCGCCGTCAACGATGACGAGATGGCTGTTTTCACATCCCGGATAAATATGTCGCTTGATAATATCCGCAGAAACGGAACCGACCGATACCAAGGAACACGAAGTAGAAACCAGCTCTTTCGTATTCACGAAAGTGTACATTTCGTGTTTTCGGTGCGGAAACTTGAGGAGCTCAAAGCGCTTTATAGCGGATTCATTGATGGGCAAAAAAGCTTGCAGGGGTTTGGTTTCGCTTAAGAATTTTTTGTGCTGGTCCAGAAGAGCCGATTCAGCCTGATCTTTGGATTCGGCAAGGGTCGTGGTCATAGCCGGCTCCTCAATTCGTGGTGGTGAGCCAATCGTAACCCTGGGCTTCCAGCTCCAGAGCCAGATCTTTCTCACCCGACTTGATAATCTTCCCCTGGCTCAACACATGCACATAATCCGGCTTGATATAATCCAGCAATCGCTGGTAATGCGTGATCAGAATAAGGGCGTTATTTTCATTGCGGAGTTTGTTCACTCCATCGGCGACCACGCGCAGGGCATCGATATCGAGCCCGGAATCAGTTTCATCGAGGATGGCAAGCTTTGGTTCCAGAATGGCCATCTGTAGAATTTCATTTTTCTTTTTCTCACCCCCGGAAAATCCGTCGTTCAGGTTGCGGTCTTTGTATTTCTGTTCCATTCCCAACGTTTTCATTTTTTCACTGAGAGTTTCATCGAAATCCAGAGGGTCGAGTTCTTCCTTGCCTTCGTGCACCTGTTTGGCGTTATAAGCCATGCGCAAAAACTCGGCGTTGTTCACTCCGGGAATCTCCACAGGGTATTGAAAACCCATGAACACGCCTTCCAAAGCCCGCTTCTCAGGCTCCATATCGAGCAGATTTTTCCCATCTAAAGTCACTTCTCCGCTCATCACTTGATAAGACGGATGCCCCGCCAATATTTTGGCCAGCGTACTTTTGCCCGATCCGTTGGGCCCCATGATGGCATGAACCTCGCCCTTTTTAATCGACAGGGAAATTCCTTTTAGTATTTCAGAGCCATCGAACCCAGCCCGTAAATCTTTGACCTCAAGCATTCAGTCTTACCTCTATTCATGTTTTTAAAGTAAACAACCCCCACCGCAAGCAACAGGGTATTTACAGATTTTTTTTTGTATTAACCGACGCTGTTTTCCAGCTTCAGGGTCAGCAGTTTTTGCGCTTCCACGGCAAATTCCATCGGCAACTGTTTGAAGACATCCTTGCAAAAACCGTTGATCACAGCCGTGATCGCGTTTTCGCGGGAAATCCCCCGCTGCTCAAAATAGAAAAGCTGTTCTTCACTGATTTTAGACGTGGAAGCCTCATGCTCAATCTGCACGGAGCTATTTGCCGATTCAATATAGGGGAAGGTATGCGCACTGCATTTGTCCCCGACCAGCATGCTATCGCACTGACTATAGTTCCTCGCATTGGCGGCGTTCTTATTGACCTTTACCTGCCCACGGTAACTGTTGCTGGAATGATCGGCAGAGATGCCCTTGGAAATAATGCTGGAACGGGTATTTTTCCCGATATGAATCATCTTCGTGCCGGTATCAGCCTGCATATGCCCATTGGTCAAAGCGACGGAGTAAAACTCGCCCACTGAACCGTCTCCCTGCAATATACAGCTCGGGTATTTCCAGGTGATGGCCGATCCGGTCTCCACCTGAGTCCAGGAAATCTTTGATTTTTTTCCCTGGCATTTTCCGCGCTTGGTCACAAAATTATAGATGCCACCCTTGCCCGTTTCCATGTCCCCCGCATACCAGTTTTGCACGGTGCTGTATTTGATCTCGGCATTGTCCATCGTGACCAACTCGACCACGGCGGCGTGTAGTTGATTCGTGTCAAACTGCGGCGCGGTACAGCCTTCCAGATAGGACACGTAACTGTTTTCCGCGCAAATGATCAGGGTCCGCTCAAACTGGCCGGTCTCTTCGGTATTGATGCGGAAATAAGTCGAGAGTTCCATCGGGCTGATCGTGTCCGGCGGAATGTAGACAAATGAGCCATCCGTAAAAACGGCGCTGTTCAAGGCGGCGTAAAAATTATCGCCCACCGGAACGACAGACCCCATGTATTCTTCGATCAGTTCCGGATACTCCCGAATGGCTTCTGAAATCGGGCAGAAGATGATGCCGACTTCCATCAGTTTTTTCTTGTGGGTCGTCGCCACGCTGACACTGTCGAAAACCGCATCCACCGCGACATTGGCCAGTTTTTTCTGTTCATCCAGCGGAATGCCAAGCTTCTCAAAGGTCCGCAAAAGTTCAGGGTCCACTTCATCAATATTATCCAGCAGTTTCTTCTGCTTGGGTGCGGAATAGTAGGAAAGGTTCTGATAGTCGATCGGCGGGTAATGCACGTTAGGCCAGGTCGGTTCTTTCATCGTCAACCATTTCTCATAAGCCTTCAGCCGGAAATCCAACATGAACTGCGGCTCGTTCTTCTTGTGAGATATAGCCCGGACAACATCCTCGTCCAAGCCTTTGGCAAAGGTTTCCGACTCGATCAGGGTCTGGAACCCGTACTTATATTTTTTGTCCTCCACAACGTCGGATACAGTATTATCAGTGGTCTTCATTATATAAACACTCCCTTAGGGAAATTCTACATATTGGGTACAACTATCAATTCGTTATATATTTCACTGCGCAGGGCCTGCTCCATGAAAGAAAGTGTGGCACCTAAAGAGGAACCGCAACTTCCACAAGCGCCCTGGTATTGAATCATTATTTTTTCACCGTCCACCACGTCCAGAACTTCCACGTTGCCGCCATCGGCCATTAAAGCCGGGCGGATTTTGTCGTCCAGAACCAGGTTGATCTGGGCTTTTTGATCGTCCAGGCTCAACCCCAGCCACGCCTGTTCGGCCATCGACAATTCGGCCATCGACCGCTTGGGTTTTCCCTCTTTTTTAGCCGCCGCGCTGGCTATCGCCAATCCCTTAGCGCCGGTGTAATCATCCTTGATGATTTTTAGCAACTCTTCCACCGCTCCAAACGCAAACAGCTTGGATTCCGGCACCGAAGGCACTTCCGGTTCATCCCGGAGGTGATTCTCCACATCGCTTCCAAGAAGGGAACAAGCCTCTGTGATGGTCAACCCTTTGACCAGAGAGCATAACATCTCTCCGATCGCCAGCGAAACCTTGCCCCCGTAGGCAAAAAACTTGGCGCTGTAGACCCGGTCCTCTTCGGTATCCACCAGCCAGTAAAGTTTCATATCCTTAAACTTGGCTTCTACAAGGGCCATGCCCTTTTCATTGGCATCTTCCTGATAATAGGCCCCGCGGTTCTTCGGCTGAGCGGCAACTTCTTCAAACTTCTTTGAATATTTATCTTCCAAAACCGACATAAGCGTCCCTTGGGTTGATAGGAATCTATTTAAAAAGAAACCCGCCTGGTTCTTCCAGGTTTCCTTTGCAAAGTATAATACACCGGGTTTTCAGGACTCAGTATAAAGAGAATATCCTTTGAACTCAACAATCATTAGATGCACTTGAATGGAGAAAGGTCTTCCCTATTTTGATTTTTTAAGACTGCCAATAAAATTAATATTTTTTCCACCCAACCACTTTCTACTGGCCGAGAAAAAACACATAACCTATTGATAAATAATGACTAAATTTCAAACAAACACGAGCCGCTTATAATATAGGTCCAACGGGCTCCATTTTACGTAAAAAAACAGGTAATTTTCAAACTTTGAATGAATACAGAGATCATTTATTCGTATGTACAATCCGGTCAAAAAGACTATAATTGTTTTCACATATTAAGATAACCGGCGAGGGACTGTTTTCTTCATCTCACCACCCTTTAAAACAAAGGAGTAATGGGGAGATGGGACCGACACTATATAGATATAGGATACCCTGAAATGACAACTGAAACGGGAACCAAAAGACCACAGTTGGTAGATGGAATGGGCCGAACGATTGTCAATCTGCGCATTTCCGTCACCGATCGTTGTAATTTTCGTTGTACCTATTGTATGCCCGCGGACAATGTGGAGTTCATGGACCGGGTCAACCTTCTAACCTTTGAAGAACTCACCCGAGTCGCAACGATCGTCTCTAAAATGGGGATCAACCGTCTGCGATTGACGGGCGGCGAACCTTTGATGCGCAAGGATCTCCCTCAGTTGGTAAAGATGCTTTCCAAAGTGGAAGGCATTGATGACATCGCCATGACCACCAATGCCTTTTTCCTAAAAGAACATGCCAGAAGCCTGAAAGAGGCCGGTCTCAAACGCTTGAACGTCAGCCTCGATGCCCTGGACCCGGAAAAATTCAAGCACGTCAACCGCCGCGATTGTCTCCAGCAAGTTTTGGACGGCCTTCAGGAAGCGGCTCGAGTCGGTTTCGATTCGATCAAAATCAACGCCGTCGCCATGAAAAACTTTTCCGAGACCGAAATTCTCCATCTCGTTGAAATGGGCCGGTCGGACGGATTTGAGGTGCGTTTTATCGAGTTCATGCCTCTCGATTCAGATCAGGCCTGGGAACGGGACAAAGTCCTGTTTGGCCACGAAATAGTAGACCTCATCCGCAAAAAATACGACTTGGTTCCTATTGACAACTCTTTGGAGATCGGACCGGCAAGCGAATATAAATTTGCCGACGGCAAAGGCAAAATAGGCATCATCACCGCCGTCAGCAATCCGTTCTGCGACCATTGCAACCGCATCCGCATGACCGCCGACGGCACATTGCGCACTTGCCTGTTCTCCACCCACGAAACCAACCTCAAAGATCTGATTCGGGCGGGAGCCTCAGATGCAACGATTATTGAGACCATTCAGCAAGCGGTGCTGATCAAAGAGCCGGGGCACAAAATCAATCTGGATGATTTCGAGCGTCCGCAACGGGCCATGCATGCCATTGGCGGCTGACCAGCGTACCGCTGGACCCAATGCTAACGTGCGATGAGTTAATGGCAAACCGAATCCTCCTTAGCGATTTGGCCCTCAGCCTTTGATATCCTGTTCTATATTTCTATCCTGCTCATCATAATTTATGACACTCACACAAAAACAAAAAAACCTGGAGAGCCACTTAAAGGATTTAGGGCGTGTTGTCGTGGCTTTTTCCGGAGGAGCGGACAGTGCTCTGGTGTTGGCTATGTCTCAGAAAGTGCTGGGCAACGAAAATGTTCTTGCCGTAACCGCTGAGTCGGAAAGCCTTGCGGAAAGAGAATTGCTGGGGGCGCAAAAAGTGGCCGCGGAACTTGGAGTCGAGCATTTGATCCTCAGGACCCATGAGATGGACTCCCCCGAATATCGGGCAAACCCCATCAACCGTTGCTATCACTGCAAATCCGAGTTGTATTCCAGGCTCCAAGCCATCGCAGAAAAAAGAAACATCACTCATATGGTCAACGGTATCAATCAGGACGATCTGGGAGATCACCGTCCGGGAATCATAGCGGCCAGGGAGTTCGGAGTGTTGAGCCCCCTTTCCCAGGCAGGATTCAATAAAAATGATGTCCGGGAACTCTCCCGGCAGTTGGGTCTGACCACATCGGAAAAACCGGCCATGCCTTGCCTTTCTTCCCGAGTTCCTTACGGAGAACCCATTTCACCTGAAAAACTTGCCATGATCGAACAGGCGGAGGATCTGTTGCTCTCTCTCGGCTTCACTCAATTGCGGGTCCGCCATCATGGGGAAATCGCCCGCATTGAGTTATTGAAAGAAGAGATGCCTGAATTTCTTGCGGATGCCATTGCCGAAACCGTTCAACAGCGATTCAAACAAATCGGGTTCAAGTATGTGACCTTGGATTTGGAAGGTTTTAGGTCGGGAAGGCTGAACGACGGTCTCAAAGAAATCGATCAGGAAAGGGCGGAGCCATGTTTCAAGTCGAATTAAAACCGGAAGTCAGAAAACAGTTGAAGGACCCGGATAAATTCGTCAAAGGTATGAGCTGGGTATACACGGGGTTGGTGCTCGCCATGAGCGGCGTGGCGATCATGCTGATGCTGTATTTTACCAAGCCGGAAGACGTGTTGAACCCCACGTGGCTGATGTTGATAGGATTGGCTGTTGCCGGCTGGGGAGAATGGCTCAAATACAAAGGGAAATAATTTTAGCCTCTTCAGTAAATTTTATTCTGCTTAATCATCTTTCTCCCCTGCCCTACCCTGTTTCTGGGCATTGCGTCCCAGTTCGATCGACCGTTTCGTCGCCGCTTGCACCGCATTCATCAGTGTGGTTCGCAAGCCCCCCGCTTCCAGCGTGTGAAGCCCGGAGATGGTGGTGCCGCCGGGAGACGTGACCATGTCTTTCAACTCGCCAGGATGTTTTTTACTTTCCCACGCCAGTTTAGCCGACCCTAAAACAGTTTGAATGGTCAGGATATTGGCAACGTCACGGGACAGGCCCATTTTGACGCCCGCATCAGACAGCGCCTCAATGATCATAAAAATATAGGCGGGACCACTGCCACTCAATCCTGTAACCGCATCCAGATGGACCTCATCGACATCCACGGTTTTTCCAACCGCTTCAAACAGACGGTGGGCAATCTGAATATCCACCTTGGAAACATCTTCTCCGGCGGCGATCGCGGTGACCCCCTCCTGAACCAGCGCCGGCGTGTTCGGCATGGTTCGGACAACATTGTACTTTCTATCCAGCCCGGATTTTAATACGGCGAGAATCGTCGTGATCGGTACGCCTGCGGCGATGGACACCAGTAACTTTTTTGCGTCTATGAGGTCGCGAACATTTTCAAGGACCTTTTGTACCACTTGCGGTTTCACCGCCAGAATCAGGATGTCACTTTTTTCTACCAGTTCCCGGTTATCGGAGGTTGTTTTTACCTTGTATTCCGAATGCAGGAATTCGAGGCGGTTGGGAACGACATCGGACACAAATATACTTTTGGCATCAACAAATCCGGCTGAAATCAAACCCTTGATCATCGCCTCGGCCATGTTTCCCCCGCCAATGAACCCCAGCTTTTTGCTTCTCAACACGATATCAGTCTCCCTGAAATAGTCATAACCCTCTTGCGCTCAGCATTCATACTTCTACCGGTGGCCGGTCTCCAAAAATCGCCGTCCCCACCCGCACCAGAGTCGCTCCTTCTGCAATCGCCACAGTGAAATCGTGGGACATGCCCATGGACAATTCTTGTAATGAAACGCCTTCTATCGCCAGCCCAGCCATACGATCGCGGAGTTCACGCAATCGTGAAAAAATAAGTCGAGACTTTTCGAGGTCGGGATCATGAGGGGGAATCGTCATCAACCCCTCGACGCGAATGGCTTTCATTTTGCCAATGGCCCGTAAAGTGGTTTCCAACAGGTCAAGGGAAACTCCAAATTTTGAGGCTTCGCCGGAGACGTTTACCTGAATCAGAATACGGGTTAATTGCCCCTCGGACTGACTTTTTGCATCGATCACCTGAGCCAGTGCAACGCTGTCTACGGAGTGAATCAAATCAAACCGTCCAATGACATCTTTGACCTTGTTCTTCTGCAGATGGCCGATGAAATGCCAGCCAAAACCCTCCGTCCCCAGATGGTCGATTTTTTCCAGGGCTTCCTGGACGCGGTTTTCACCAAATAGTTCCGCGCCGGCTTTTTGCGCCGCAATTATTTTTTCTTCAGGAACGGTTTTACTGACGGCGATCAGACGAATACTTCCTGGATCTCGCCCGACTTTTTGTGCCGCCAGAGCTATTTGGGTCTTCACCCCTGCCAGGTTATCTGATATCAAGAAACGTTATTCCGACGTCAATTTCAAGAACTTCAAAAACAGAAGAATAAGGGGGGCGGACGAAAATTTCCAAAGGCGACATTAATAAAGCGCGTCCACGCCTCTTTCATCCGTTCTGATACGGATGGCGTCATCTACAGGGAGGATAAAAATCTTTCCATCACCAAAACTACCCGTCTGGGCAGTGGCCACCAGCACATCCACCACTTCATCCACCGCCTCATTTTCCAAAACGATGGATATTTCTACCCTGGGATGGAATTGGGGCATCTCCCTACCGGGGGCTGACTTTAACTGGCTTAAAGGTTTGCCGATTCCTTTAACCTCGATAACCGAAAGACCAGGCACACCCAATTCAAACAGTTTTAATCGAACTGCGTCCAGTTTCTCGTGTCGTATATAGCATTTGATCATTTTCATAATATTGATAACCAATCTAGACCAAAATAAAAGGCTTTGCAACCTTTTGAGATTGCAAAGCCTTAAAAAAACAAAACCGACTGCGCCGAAAAACTCGGATCGAGTTCAATTTACCTGTCATGAATATTACAAACCAATGTCTTTTCCGGCGGCCACTATATCATCCACAACTTTAAGAAGTTTTTCCTTTTCAACCGGCTTCACCAGATAATCTTTCACGCCTTTTTTCATAAAGGACGTGGCCATTTCCGTATCCGGATAACCCGTAACAACAACGACGGGAATTCCTGGAGCCTCTCGTTTGAGAAAATCGACACACTCCACACCATTGACTTTGGGCATTCGGATGTCGCATAAAATCAGACCCACATTGATCATATTGTCTTCCGACCGAAGAAGTGCAATACCCTCTTCTCCATTTTCAGCTTCTATGACATGAAACCCAGCGCCTTCCAAATGGAGTCTCAATACTTCGCGAACATCTTCCTCATCATCAATGACTAAAATTTTACCTTTTGGCATTGTATTTCCCTCCCATAATAATTTTTAACTGTACTTCCCTAAAAAGTCGAATAAAACTGCCAACCCCAAAAAGAACCAAATCCCTATATCGTCATAGACAGACAACTTAATCTGAAAATCAGGCAAAGCCGTTGTAAAATGTATGTACCTCCAGTCACTTCTGTTACGCTAAAGCCTTGCGAGTTTGCCAGCGGTGACATATGTTACACATGATTCACTCTTCTTTTGGAAGGTAGTGCCGTGCACCATAGCCGTCAATAGCAAAACCAAAAAATTATTTTGAATGGTATTATTGTTGAAAATTTCAGTTTTTATTTTTACTTAAATTACTGGAACTTAAAATAAATGCTCCAATCGCCGGTCTCCACTCCTGATGTCGTCAAAACCCCTCTCAAGGATTTAAAGTCCAAGCTAATCCTGATCATGCTGGGCGTGGGAACCCTCCCTCTCCTGCTGGCTATGGTCATCTCTTACATCCAGGGAACAAAATCTCTGCAGAATGTGATTGGGGCCAGTTTCCAGGCGCTGGCCACCGAAACAGCGGCCAAGATCGATTTTATTATGCTGGAGGAAATTAAAAAAAATATCCGTCTGGCCAGCCATCCCACTCTGGTTTTGACCGTAAGAGAACGTTTCCGCGTAACCTCACAAATGGACGATGCCGAACTGGCCCAGCAATTCAGCAATCAGGCTAAGGAGTGGAAAGCTAAAGGCCCTGGTTCCGAAAACCTACTGAATAATTCCGGAAGCCGGATTCTGAAAAGTTTTATAAAAAGATATCCGGCTTCGCAAACCTCCACGCACGCTCTTTTCGTGACGGATTCAAAAGGCGTGCTGGTTTCAAGCATCAATGACTATCCGGAATTTTTCAGTGGGGATTATGCCTTCGTTTCCAAAACCGTCAAAGGGGGAGAAGGATTTGTTTACATCGGCCCCATCCGCTCCCTGTCCGGAACGGATCAATTTGGTTTTCACTGTGAAGTCCCCATTCTCGATCAAAACGGAAAAGTCATTGGCGTTCTGCACCGGGTGTATCTGGCAAAACAATTCTTTTCGGCTTCCATTGAGCAGATAATATTTGGGGAAACCGGTCATGTGATGCTGATTGATTCCGAGGGGATGGTGATCGATTGTCCCGTTCTCCCAACCGGTTTTAAAATTCAGGACCTTCAACTCGTGGCCGATGTCACCAAGCCGCAGGCGGGATGGGCTATCACTCAAAGCGATGGCCACACCAACGAAGGCTTATCGATCATCGGCTATGCCCCCTTGTTGCAAACCAACAAGGCGACCGTGGCATCTTCCGGTAGGAAGTGGTTCACATTTGCCTGGCAATCGTCTCATGAAGTTTTTGCTCCTACCCGAAAATTGCTTCTATGGATTTCAGCGGCGGGTTTTGCGTCTATTCTATTGATCGCCCTCATGGGATCTTTGGCATCCAACAGGATCGTCAACCCCATTCGCATATTACAGAATGCAACCGCCCGTATTGGACGCGGCGAAGCCGTCGAACCCTTAAAGATTTCCACGGGTGATGAAATCGAATCCCTTGCCAATGAAATCAACTTAATGAACTCTTTGTTGAAAAAAGCTTTTTCCGGATTAGAGGAAAAAGTAGAGGAAAAAACAAAGGAGGTACGCTCCCTGCAGGAATATACCGAAAGCATTTTGATGAGCGTTCCCGATGTTCTGCTCATTTTTAACGATGAATTAAAAGCCGAATACGTCAATGAAGCCTTCGAAACATTGACCGGGATATCCACCGCTAAAGCGCATGCCAAAACTCTCACCACCTTGGGATTGGAATTCAGCGGTCAATGGCAATCCGTGATGGATGAATTGCAAGCCTACGCCAAAGGCAGTGATGAAAAATCCGCCAAGACCACCAAGGTCTCTCTTGGAAACCAGGGACCAAGAGACCCGTTGGCGCCAAAATCAGTCGGCCCGGCATGGGAAACCAAAAATGTAGTGACTTTAGGAAACCGGGTGTTTGCCTATCAATTTTTCGATGTCTCCATTACCGTGCAAAAGAAACGACAGATAGGACTCCTTATGAAGGAAATCACCGAACAGAAATCATTGCAGGATCAATTGACCATGGCTGAAAAATTGTCTGGCCTGGGAACACTTACGGCTGGGATTGCCCATGAAATGAATAACCCCCTGTTCTCCATCATGGGGTTTACCGAGGCCATTCTGGAAGAGAAAAATCCTGAGAAAATAAAAACATACGCCCAAAAGGTGTTGGAAAAATCCAGACACATGGCATCAGTTATCCTGAATATGTCAGGTTATTCTCGATCTGGAGCAACAGATCAAATGCGCGATGTTAATATCAACGAGCGGCTGGATGCCTCAATTGAAATGGCGATGATGGCTTCTTACTCAAACGATATCAAAATCGAAAAAAAATTATCCCAACTACCACTTATAAAAGCCAAGCCTGAGGAAATCCAACAAATATATTTAAACATCATTACCAATGCCGTCCAGGCCATGGATGGCAAGGGGAACCTAATCATAACCTCCTTCCAGGACAATGGCAAAATCGTTACAACCATAAAGGACAACGGCCCTGGGATTCCTCAGGAATATCTTTCCAAGATATTCGATCCTTTCTTTACCACCAAGGATCAGGGAAAAGGGACGGGACTGGGATTGAATATCGTGCACCGGCTGGTGGATAAATACGGGGGGAGCATTTCCGTAGAATCAACGGTTGGAAAGGGAACCAAATTCACGATCTCTTTTCCGGTAAATTAACTTTTTTTCACTTTAAAAAAGACCAACCATGGAAGAATTTGACCTGTTTAAAAGCGAAAAACTTTCCAGAGCGGTGGAGGCCCTCGCGGAAGCCGTGATCATTACCGATCCCGGAGGAACCATCACCTACGTGAACCCGGCCTTTGAAAAAATCACCGGATATTCTCCAGAGGAAGCCTTGGGAAAAAACCCGCGTATTTTAAAAAGCGGTCAAAACCCTCCCGAGAGATATAAAGAAATATGGGACATTCTCCTGCAAGGAAAAATCTGGCGGGGTCCGGTGATCAACAAGCGCAAGGACGGGTCGTTCTACCACGCCGAGTTGACCATCTCCCCCATATGGAACGATACCGGCAGGATTCTGAGTTATGTCGCGGTTCAGCACGAAATCACCAGGGAACTGGAACTTGAGGAGCAAGCCCGGCTGGCAACCGAGGAATACAAGGTTTTGCACGCCGTCGCCAAGGCGCTTCACAAAATCGATTCCCTGAAGGGCATGTTAAATCATGCCATGGAGGCGATCACCCGGTTTAACGAACTCAAGGTGGAATACAAGGCCGGCATCTTCCTGGCAGATAATGACAAAAAGGTGCTGAATCTTTTCACCACCATTGGGGAATTTTCAGATGAGTTTATGGAAAAGGACAAGGTGGTGCCTTTTGGAGACTGCCTGTGCGGACGCGCGGCGGAGTCCGGGGAAATGCTGGTCAGCAACAGCTGTTTTTCCGACGACCGGCACACCCGGTTATTTGCCGACATGACAGCCCACGGTCATTACATCGTCCCTTTAAAGAGCCGGGAAAAACTGATCGGCATCTTATTTCTATATACCGATGAAGATCCTCCCTGGTACGAGCGAAGTCAGGAAATTCTCCTCCCAACCGGCTTCAATAACTTTTTCCAGTTCTGTTTTTCCCAACAGCGCGCTTCCCCATAAAGACGATACTCTTTTTCCTTTTTCTTGAAATCCGCATGATGCGCGAGCCATTGGCCATTTTTCCTGCGGGGCGGCGCCCATTGATGACACATCTCATGGTGAACCGTCAGCTCCACCACAGGATGCGGAACAAAATCCTGATTGAGCCGGGGATGGATGCGGATCACTTTTTTTAAAATATCATAAGACCCAAACCGTATGGCGCTTCGGTTGGGTGTTTGCGAGTCCCGTCCCCAACCTATCCCGGCCTGGATGGCATCCTTAAAATACTCCGCATTTAACCGGTCAAAAATTGCTTGCAGATCGCAACCGTTGGCATTTATTTCCAACATCTCTTCCGGGACTGCGGGAAAAGAAGGACGGACCCTTGCCTCAAGAAACGACTGGATCAACGATTTATAATCCGAAGATAAATTTTCATGACCTGCCAGGCGTTGGAGAATGGTGGTTTCCAGAGAATTCAGAACATCCCCTTTTTTCGCATCGAAATGAGAGAAATAATTGTCATTAAAAATTTCCACCTGAAGTCCAGGCTTGTCTTTCTCCAGCCTCACCTGCCCCATATAATCAAAATTCTTTTTCCGGCACTTAAACATCAAGGTGAGAATTCGCGTCGGGCTTAACTTTTCCAAGCCCTGGCCAAAAGATAATATCCCCTGTTGAATAGAGACCTTTGCAAAAGAACCACCCCTCATCCCAGCCTTCTCCCCGCTGGGGAGAAGGAGTTTCTTCCTCTCCCCCTTAGGGGGAGAGGATTGAGGTGAGGGGGTATTTTGATTCTTATCCAGGTTTTGCAAAGCTCTTTTTTGAACCGGGGTAGCCGGTGGTTCCTGAGCTAATTTATCCATTACAATCCTTTGCGCCAAATGAGTGATTCTATTCCAATAAATCATTAAGATACTACCGAACCTGTTTCTCATTGTCCATATCGCCCTCTAAAAGATTTTTCTGAGTCTTTCAATGGAAACCTGATGTGATCCGGTTCACTTTACTTTAAAATCAAATTCCTTTAAGGTTTATGTATGAGACCTCTAATTCTACTGATTCTAATTCTTGGGATTTCATCCTGCATGCCCATGTCAGGGGGGATGGCCCCTTTGGAACTTCCGCCTTCGCAAAAAATTGTGGTCAAAGAGGAGGTGGACCTTTTCCTGTCCACAACCGATCCTGCCGTGGAAAGCGCGGTTATCACCCGGTTGAAGGGATCGCAGGTTTCCAATGAATTGATCAAATCGATCCTGAAAGAAACCCCTTTGCCCGCTGTCACCCTAACCGGATTGCAGGTGGATCGGGGAAAAAATCTCAACGGCAGGAACTACCCTTACGCTCTGTATGTCCCCGAAGCGGCCAAGGCGGGAGTGGCCTATCCCTTGATCGTCATTTTACACGGCATGGGGGGAAGCGGAGCCAGCACGATTCCGGCCTGGGTCAACCGGCTGGCGGAGGATTTTATCATTCTCTGCCCGTCTTATCCTACGGGGGCCTGGTGGGCGCAACCGGCGGAAGACCTCGTCCTGCAATTGATTCAAGACGTGCAAACCGAATATCCCGTGGATACCAACCGCATCTTTTTAGCGGGATTATCCAATGGAGCCATTGGCGCCTACATGATCGGAATGTTTTATCCCGATCGGTTCGCGGGCATCGTTCCCATCGCCAGTGGCATCACCCCGCGCTATATGCATTTCCTGGTGAATTTAAAAAACACTCCCATCTATATCATCCAGGGAGTGCACGATCCGGTGTTTCCGATCCAGCTCACGCGCCGGGTTCATCAAATTTTGCAGGACATGAAATATCCCGTCGTCTACCGGGAACACGATGAAAAAGGCTCGGCTCATGGCGGCCACTTTTTGCCCGAGTCCGAAATCCCGCCGCTTGCCCAATGGATGAAGAACCAAAACCGCGATCCTCTGCCTAAAGTGCTACGGATGACGCGCGAGGCCAATCACCTGGGGCGCGTCAACTGGGCTCGTTTGAGTAAAGGCGTGCAAATGGCCGCACTGCAACTGCCGGGACCGGAAAAGGAACCCGTCAACGTTCAGGATGGAAAAATCGCCACTCTTTTTGCCAGCCAGAAAGGCAACAACGAATTCGAGGTGATGGGGAAAAACCTGGTTGAGTTTGAGTTGTTCTTCAATACAGACATGGTCGCTTTCGACGCCCCGGTCCGCGTCTTCACGCAAAAGCTGAGGGATGAGGCAGGGAAGATAGTCACCGATCAAAAACAAGAAGGCTTTAACAACAAACTGGTGAAAGATCTTGAAGTGCTTTTGCGCGATTTCAAGCAAAACCGTGATCCCGCCATGCTCTTCGACGCGAAAATCACCATTTCTCTCGAAAAGACGTTTGCCCGCCGCACGCAATAATGACTCCCTCCATGGACCTGACAGAGTCCGGTAAAACTCAACTTCTGCACAAATCGTTCACACAAATAGGCTGGAAGCTCATCCAGGACGCCCTGGCTTCCCGCGCGTTGTCTCCGGTGACGGCAGACCGATGCCATAACCTGCTGCCGGAATCCGATTTTGCATCGGCTGAACTGGCGCTACAGGAAACATCGGAAATGGTTTTCTTTTTGCAATCCGGGGAGGCGTTTCCCTTAAACTCTTTTGACGACATCCGCCCTCTGCTTCAAGAAGCCAGGGAAACTAGTTTTTTACCCTCGGATCAATTCCTGAAAATATTAAAACTTTTACGTCTGTGTCGCGCTCTCAGAAGAACCCTCGAAAAGAAAATCGACACACCTCTCCTGCAATCTCTGAGTTTAAAGCTCGATCCTCTGCCTCTACTTTTAAAAGAAATTGAAACCTGCATTTCCGATGATGGCGAAATAAAGGAAAACGCCACCCCGGAACTGAAACAAGCCCTCCGGGAGGTGACGACAGCCAAGCAAAAACTCGAAGATCGAATGGCCAAACTATTCTCCACAGCGGCTTTCAAGGAAGCTATGCAGGACAGCTATTTTACCGAGCGGGAAGAGCGTCTGGTGGTTCCCATCCGCGCCGAATACCGATCGCGGGTGGATGGCATCGTGCACGACAGTTCGGGAAGTGGACAGACACTTTTTATCGAGCCGACGCAAGTCATTCCCTTGAATAACCAATTGAAGATTTGCAAACTCAGGGTCGATCAGGAGAAATTCAAAATCCTGCAAGCGCTGGCTTCGCAAATGGTATTGCATCAGGAACCGTTGTGCGCCAATCTCGAGGCTCTTGCCGAATT
Organism: Nitrospinota bacterium; assembly: GCA_027619975.1. Classification (NCBI taxonomy): domain Bacteria; kingdom Pseudomonadati; phylum Nitrospinota; species Nitrospinota bacterium. Next base: position 104,625 of record JAQCGX010000001.1, on the reverse strand, counting down.
GGACCTGGTTCATGCTAAAGCCCGGCTGGCGCAGTCTATGCAAGCTAAAAAGTGCCCCATGAATCGTGATGGAAACATGAATCTGATAGAGGCGCGTAACCCGGAATTAATATTAAACAAGCATACGGTCGTTCCCAACGACATTTCGTGGGAAGCATCGACCCGTGCCATCATCATTTCCGGTCCCAACACGGGAGGCAAGACCGTGACCCTTAAAACCATCGGGCTCATGTCGATGATGGTCCGGGCCGGCATGTTTCTTCCTGTACGGGAAGGGTCAGAAATAGGATTCTTCCCGGAAGTGTACGCAGATATTGGCGACGACCAAAGCATCCAGTTGAGTTTATCCACCTTTTCAGGGCATCTGCAAAAAATCATTCTCATCCTGCACCATACCAGTCCGGGAGCCTTGATCCTTCTGGACGAACTGGGAATCGCGACCGACCCATTTGAAGGCGCGGCGCTGGCGGAGGCCATCCTTCTGGAGTTAAAACGCCGTGACGTGGTGACGCTGGTTTCCACGCATTATCTGTCCCTTAAAATGCTGGCGCAGACTCATGAAGGTTTTCTCAATGCCTGTACCGAGTTCAACCCTGAGTCCATGACCCCCACCTACCGGTTGATTTTTGGCGTTCCCGGTCACAGCGCCGCTCTGGATACAGCCCAAAGACTGGGCCTTGCCACCGGCATCATCGCCAGGGCGCGGGAGATGTATGAAGCCAAGGATAACCGCGCCGAAAACCTTCTGCAAGACCTCACGCAACAAAAACTGCAATTGGAAAAGAACACCAAGATCATCCAGGCAAAAACTGAGGAAATCACCCTCCTGAAGGAAGAGCAAAACTTCCTCACGCAGAAATTACGGACCGATGAAAACGAGTTCCAAAGAGATAAAAAGCAACGGCTCCAGACTTATGTGCGGGAAGCAAAATTTGAAATTCGTAAATTGCTTCAGGAGATCAAGGGAAGCCAGGACGCACCGAAAATCCGCCGGGTGGAAAAACAGATTCGGACCCTGGGGCATACGCCGCTATCCGCCAACGGCAAGGATTTTTCAGGATGGGTCACACCTCCCGAGAAACTGGTTGAAGGCGATCAAGTGCTGGTCGAAGCCTATGGCGCGGTGGGCGTTCTCCTTGAAAATCCCAACGGCAAGAAAAAAGTGCGCGTCAAGCTTGGCAACCTGACCACTCAAGTAGAAACCGTGCACCTGAAGGGCAACCCAGGCAACCGCCGACCCGCTAAAAATTCAGTCGATACTATAAACATCAAAGTGCATTCCGAGAATACTCAGCAGGCCAAATCATCCTGCGATTTAAGAGGTATGAATTCGGAAGAAGCTCTGGAGGCGATGGAACAGTTTCTCAGCCAGGCGATCGTGAATAACGTACATCAGGTAAAATTGATCCACGGTCATGGCATGGGAACCATTAAAAAACTGACGCGAGAGTTTCTCGAAACCACGGGAATGTGTAAGAGTTTCCAACCCGGTTCGAGAGGAGACGGGGGAGACGGCATCACCGTCGTTGAGCTTTAAAAATAAGGGCATCTCTAAAAATTAGTTTATTACAGGAAATCGAACACTGTACAAGGATTTCTTATATTGGTGGCACGGGCGACCTATCCTTAAATTTAAGGGCAGGTCGCCTGTTCCACTAAAACAAAGCCATCTCCTTAAGTTGACGATTAGGAGCATTTAGTCAATTTTTAGAGATACCCATAATGTAAAAAAAGAGGAACCGCAATGAACAAGGCGAGATTTTTTCTTCTGATAATATTTTTTCTGACAATTCCACTCAATGCACATTCGGGCAATAATAAAATCACATTGAGAGGTGCACCGCTGACTTTAATGGGTGAACCTTTACAGGTGGGACAAACACTCCCGGAAATAAGCCTTCCTGACAGGTCTTTAAAAATGGTCGACCTGAAATCCCTGAAAGAAAAAATTACCATCCTGAGCGTTGTTCCGTCCCTGGATACTCCCACCTGCGAGGAACAAACCCACATACTGAGTGAAAAAAACGACGGCCTCGATCAAACCGCCCGCCTGATAACCTTAAGCCGGGATCTTCCCTTTGCGCAAAGACGTTTCGCAAAGAAAGCTAAAATCGAAAATATCCTGTTTCTCTCGGATTACCGTGACGCCGGTTTCGGCCATGCTTCCGGTCTCCTCATTGAAGAAAGCCGTCTGCTGGCCCGCGCGATTCTGGTGCTTGATCGGGAAGGAACCATCCGCTATCTGGAGATCGTCCCTGATCTGGCCCAGCTACCGGATATGGCTAAAGCATTTGATTTCGCAAGATCCCTTCAGCCTGAATGATCAACAATCATTCGATCCGCTGATTCAGAGTTCTTTATCGACCAACTGCGAAATCAACTTTATAGAAAAGTTTGGTTGTTTTTAAATTTTTTCAGAACATCTCCATTCCCCTCTTTGGCAAGGAAGGGAATGGAGAGACGGAGTCAATTAAATATATTCACCAGCTCCTTAAAGAGCGGCTTGGCTTTTTTTATTTTTTCCTCGTTGCCCAACACACACACCCTTCCAGATTCCTTGATTTTCTGAAACAGATCGGCGTGGGCTTTTAAATCCTCCAGACGGGTGGCCAATAATTCCTCGCGGAATTTTTGTCGCATGGCATGCGTCCGTCCCGTCAAATGATCGACCATAGATGAGGACCCTTTTCTATCAGGCGTGAGGGGCGGATCGAGCCTGCCAATACAACCGATGATTAGTTTTTTCATCTCCTCATCCGGCAAGTCCAGATTGGCAATATAGCCCGCAATCTGATCGTATATATCCAGCGTTTCCGTCAAGTTGGGGTCCCGGTAAGAAACCAGGCCGAAATCTCCCGTATAGAAATCGAAGGAGCTGGAGCTTCCGTAAGCCCCGCCCTGCATGCGAACTTTCTCCCACAGGAAACCTGTGCTCAGAAGAGATTTCAGGGCGCTAAATGAACCGCTGTGCTCAAATCCCAGGTCATACAAATTGGCGCCCTTGCCCACATACTGAACCGTACTTGCAGTGAGAAAGCCCTCATCATTGGGAACAGGATCAAGTTTCCACTCTGCCAATTCCCTGGATTTATCAGGGATCACTTCCATCAACCCATCTATTTTTTTCTGAATTTTTGGATAATCCTTGCCTTCCAGAGTGATATTGAACAAGGCGTTTTCCCGGGTGAACATAAAGTCCGCCAATTGACGGTATTTGTCCGCCACTTCAGCGGGATTTTTCTCTGCGCGCTCCAGCAACTGCTCAAGAAATTTAAAATAGGCGATCCCATCGGTGAGTTCATCAAACTGACCCAACCGGGATTGGTAGGACTGCAAGCGGGACAGGACGTACTGGTTGCCATGCGGGACAATGGTGTCTTCCATATCCGCCTTGGCGCTGCGGATAATTTCCACCAGACGTTTGTGATTGTCAAAACTAAACTCCCCTAAAAACTCGGCAAAAATATCGAACAGCGTGTCGAGCTTTTCCATAACGGCTTTGCCGTTGAAAAACACATAAGACATCACCTGGTGCCGGTCCGCAATCGGGGTGGATGAAAAATGCCAGGGCCGCACCCCGCCGGTATGGATGCCGAGCAGTTTCGACATTTCCGTATAACTGCGCTTTTTGGTTCCCATGCCCAGAATTATCCGGCCAAATAAAGGCAGGTATTGAATCAATTCCATCGGTACCGTATGCGCGTTGAACCCAATCTGAATATAGGCAATTTTGTTGGTGAACAAATCATGCAAAAGAATCTTGGGAGACGATTCGTTTTTTATTTCGATGGGGTATTCCTCCCCCTGGCTGGGAATGTCTTCCAATTCCAGGCTGGGCAAGGTCGCAAGAGCTTCAGGGCTATCGGGAGTCATTTGCAATTGCTGAAGCTTTTTAGTTCGTTCCACAACTTGATCGATTTCTTCAGGCTTAAGCGATGACTTGATCGCTTTGAGTTTTTTGCGAACCTTGGCGTCCTGCTGTTTAGCCAGACCGGGTTTTGGAATCGCCACCAGGGTGCTTTGGTGGTTGTTATTCAATAAATGCCGCGCGATCAATTTTTCGAAATAACCTTCTTTGGATTTTCTTTTGATCTTTCTCATGAGGGCGTCATATTTCAAGTGCATGGTGGGGTCCGCATCATACAACCAGGAACTGAGCGCCTGAATGTTATAGACAATGCCTTTTGCAAAGCCACCGAAATTTGCCTCACGCAGACGGAACTCGGCACTATTCACAGCCGAATCGATCATGTCTTCTTCAATTCCATTCTCCACCAGTCCGCGTAAAGTGGAAAAGACCAGATCCAATATTTTTTCTTCCCGGTCCACTTCCGTTCCCTTCAGGCCCACGGCAAATAAAGTCTCGGCCCGTTGATCGTCAAACCCGCCGCCAATCACTTCACTGCCCAGCTCAGAATCCATCAAAGCCTTGCGCAACGGGGAAGCCGAGGTCCCCAGCAATAGATGGCTCAATATATTGAACGCCATGCAATGTTCGTGGTCCGTAGCTTTTCCCAGCTTGAGCCCGGTAATAACGAAAGTTTTTTGATCCAGAGACTCGTCCTTGGAAACCGGATAGTGAATGACTTTGCGCTTGGGCTTGCTGAATCTCCGCTGCAGTTTTATCGAGGAATCCACTTCCATACGGTCAAATTTTTTCAGATAATTTTCCTGAATAAACTCCAGGTGCTCCAGCGTGTTGCCATCGCCATAAAGGAAAATCCGGCTGTTGGATGGATGATAATATTTCCTGTGAAATTCCTTAAACTCCTCGTAGGTCAAATCAGGAATCGCCAGAGGGTCTCCACCGGATTCATACCCATAGGTGGTCTTGGGAAAAAGGGAATGGGACAGGTATCGGTCGATGATACTTTCCGGGCTGGAAAAAACCCCCTTCATCTCATTGAGCACAACACCCTTATAAATCATCTCTTGCTCTGACGATTCCAGCTCATAGTGCCAGCCCTCCTGCATGAAGGTTTCTTCCGTGATATGCGGGTAAAACACCGCATCCAGATACACGTTCATCAAGTTTCTAAAATCCTTGTGGTTGCGGCTGGCCAGCGGGTACATGGTTTTGTCGGGAAAGGTCATGGCGTTCAAAAAAGTTTGCAGGCTTCCCTTGATGAGTTCAATGAACGGTTCTTTCAAGGGATACTTTTTAGACCCACAAAGGACACTGTGCTCCAGAATATGCGCCACGCCCCGGTCGTTTTCGGGAGGAGTGCGAAAGGAAATACTGAAGACTTTGTTGTCGTCATCGTTCTCCATGGCCAACACCTCCGCGCCATTGCCTTCATGCTTGAAAAACAACGCCGGAGTTTTTAATTCCTTTAGATATTCTTTTTTGAGGAGTTTAAAGCCAAAGTAGGTCTGATCCGTTTCAAAGCTCATGAGTATCCTTTAGATATATTCCTTTAAATAACCCGGCAGAAATGTCAACCCGCCGGGTCTAAAATTCTGGGTAATAGATAATTATATGGGATATGATGCAGGAAATGCAGTTCCGGTCCGGGAAAATCGGGTTTTAAAGGCTAAATAGTTGGCAGAGGTCACCCGGCTCTAATTTCCAGCCCTACGGGACAGTGATCCGAACCCATCACCTCCGGCTGAATGAAGGCATCCTCCACTTTCGTCACTAAATCCTCGGTGACAAAAAAATAGTCGATCCGCCAGCCGATATTTCTCTGCCGCGCATTGGCGCGGTAGGTCCACCAGGTGTACTGATCAGGCTCCGGATGATTGATACGCAGAGTGTCCACATATCCGTGGGCGACGAATTTATCGATCCAGGCTCTTTCTTCAGGAAGAAACCCTGAATTTTTTTCATTGGCCTTGGCGTTTTTCAAGTCAATGGGCTTGTGAGCCGTGTTGACATCCCCGGCGATGACCAGTTTTTTCCCCTCAGACCGTAAAGATTCGCAATGCTCCAGAAAGGCATCGTAAAAGTCCATCTTGTATTGCAATCTTTCAGGACCGCTGGTGCCATTCGGGAAATATACATTCAGCAGGTCAAATCCATCATGCTCCGTGCGAATGACCCTTCCCTCCATATCGAACTTCGGGACGCCAATACCCAGCGCAACCGACTTCGGTTTTTCCTTGCTGAAAGTCACCACGCCGCTATACCCCTTGCGCTCCGCCGAATTCCACACCGCATGATAGCCTGGCGGCTCAAGAATTCCATCGTGCAGATCATCAGGTTGCGCCTTGGTTTCCTGAAGACATAAAATATCAGGGGACTCAGTCTCAAACCAATCCCAAAACCCTTTCTTCAAAACCGCACGCACGCCATTCACATTCCAGCTATAGATTTTTATGTCCCGCTCCTTCTAGAAATTTTTTAAGCCTGCATACCAAACAGAGGCCAAAAGATGTGGTTTATCAGGTTATTTTTACCAGGACAAATTAAATGAAAGCGGTATTATGGCATAAATATTTTTTTAATTATAGCAATGCGAAAACATCTCTACAGGCGGCGGACAGCGGTTTTTATTCTCAGCATTTTTCTCATTGCCTGGTCCATCAGAGCAGTGGAGGCTGGTTCCTCCATCCAATTTGGCGGGTGGGTGACTTACTGGGATTTCAAACGCGGAATGCAAACTGTCGATCAAGAAAGTGGAGTCTATCAGGATATTTTTCTGTTTTCCACCCAGCTGAATTCTGAGGGAACCCCCATCGTGGTTAATTCAGCAGTCATCGATTATCAGGATGCGGTAAAGCACTTAAAAGCTTCCGGTTTCAAACCCTGGATGACGATTGTCAATGATGTTCAAGCAATCGATGGCAAGAAATCGATTCTCAAGGACGCCAACCTCGTTCATAAAATTTTATCGGATGACGTTTCGCGTCTCAAGCACCGCCTGGAAATTGTTGACTTGGCTGAAAGCTATGGTGTCTCAGGAGTCGATATCGATTACGAGAACTTATTGCCTGACGACCGGCTTCTATTCACCCGTTTCATTTCCGAGCTGTCCGCCGATTTAAAAAAACGCAATCTATCCTTATCCGTCACCGTCCAACCCAAAACCTGGAATCGGTCCACCTTGGGCCAGGGGACAATGGATTGGTCTGAAATCTGCCAGCACGCGGACCGATTGCAGATCATGCTGTACAATTTACACAATCCAAAAACCCAACCGGGTCCGGTGGCAACGCTTGAATGGATTTCCAAAGTTCTTAATCATGCTAAAAGTCAATGCGCAGTAAAAACCATCGTGCCCGTCCTCAAAGTCAGCGGAATGCACTGGGGCGCCAATAAAAATGAAGCGATTCAATACGACCAAGCCATGCAATTAAAAACCAAACACGACGCTCAAATCGAACGGGAATCGACCAGTCAGGTTCCATTTTTTTCTTACAAAACAAAAGATGACAACGGGATCGTCTATTATGAAGACGCTCACAGTCTGAAAATTAAAGTCGAGCAGATTCGGGAGTTGGGATTCAACAAGGTGATGTTTTGGAGTTTCGGCAGGCAGGACCCGGAGTTGACCAGGGAATTAAAAGCCCAGTTTAAAAACGGTAACCCATGACGGCTTGCACATTGACGCTGTCATAACCGGGAACCACGGAAAACTGTGTCGCCAGACCCGCCTTTAATTTTCGGGTCAGAAAATAATCAAAATTGAATCCACCGTTACTCACCCAACGAACGCCGTTCACCTTATCATCCGCCCCGCCAACCCCAAATTCAGCCCGGACCTCGGCATCTTTGCTCAACCGCCGTTTATAAAGAAACCTCACGACCCCGATCAACAACTGGTCGGGAGTATAATATTCCCTGGCTTCAAACTCGGAATCCCTGAAGGAAAGATCGGCTCCAATTTTCCAATTTATTAAAACGGGCAATTGATAGCTCAAACCCGCTCTGATATCAAACCCCGTATTACCGTCGTCATAATCCTGGTAGGAAACTCCCAGCCGACCCAGAAGAGCCGAAGAAAACCGTGTCTGATATCCCAGGCTGTATGTTTTCACCTGAATTTCCTGCTCTAGGGCCCGGACAGTATCGATGTCTCTTCTCGACCCATTGAAGCGGATCGTGTGGTTATTTTTCCGGTATTGCGCAGAACCCCAATAGTTTTGCGTGTCCTGCCTTTGAGACAGGGAACGGTGACGAACCGATCCTTCCAGGTGCAATGATTTCCAGCCTCGCCAATGAAACCCCGCGCTCACCTGACCACCATCAATATCCGTCCGATCCTTTTCCTTAAAATTAAGAATGCCGCCTTCCAGCGTCAGTTCCAGGGGAATCTGTAGAGGAAAATAGATTTTTGCCGACTCGGAATGATTGACCCGGTCATTGGAATCGTGGAAAAATTCAAAGGCCCCTGAAACGCGAGGCCGGGTTTTCCAGTCCACGGCTTCTTCCAATGCGTCTATTTTTGGATTAAGAACAGACTCCTGATCGGAAATGCCTTCCAGAAGCTCTTTTGAATCCTGATAGTTTCCGCCTTGATACGAAATATTGGCAAGGGTGAATCGAAATTTATCTTTCAACCCCGGTTCCTGCGAAATGAGGTTAGAGAAAGTTTTTCCGGCATCGGAGTATTGCCCATTCCAATACTGGGATTTTGCCAGCGCGACCTTGGCCCTATGCGACGGGTGGGTTTCAACAAGGTGCTGGATCAACCGCTTTCCATCCCAGTCCCGCGGAACCGAGAAACGGCGTAATAAAGAAGTTTTGACATTTCCCGTCTCAATCCAGTTGTACCCCGTCTGGTCCTGAATAAATCCGAATTGAAAATATTTTTCCAAAATAACCTGATTGATCGCCCTGGCTGATTTTGCATTTCCGTTCTGAGATTGTCCCGCTTCTGAAAAAGGATACGCGTAACCAACCACGTTCAATCCAGGAATTTGAGTGTTTAGAATTTTACCATTTTGCTGATAATCCCCCTCCAATCGGGCATAAAATTCAGCTGAAGTTTCCTGCCTGTTGTTTTTATCCAACCAACGTAAATGGGTCAGAAAATTCCCCTTCGCTCCAGTGAAATCGATCATAATAGGATCATGAGCCTGATGCCCGTGTGCCTGAAAATCCCACCGACCCGACCCCGCGTATTCACGATTCTTGTTCCAATCGGAAAAGAAAGGGTCCTCAGCATTAATTTTGGCTGTGGGGATAAACATGGTTGCTTTCATGCCATATTTTTTTAGAACTGGGTCCCCCAGTTGAAAAGCATCCCGTCGAGCGTCATCAAAGGTAATCAAAATCGGCTTTTCAGGAAAAGAACGTTTCTGATTCACCATCTCTCCCAATTCAGCCACCGTGAGAGGTGTGTAGCCTGCATCGGCCAAGGCTTTTAATTGTTGGTCGAAACGTTGTACCCATAAGTTGCGGCTCCGGGGATGGTCGCTCAACCCGTGATAAAGCAGAATTGGAATATATTTCCCAGGTTTTATTGGGTCTGCCACACGGGAATAATAGTTTGTTGCCCCGTCTGAATCTTTCTTCGCAACCCTCATGTTTCCCGTTTCCAGATTCACTTCATAATCTTTTAGAAAAATATGTTGGTTGGATTGCAGATGTTGAATCGCTTCCTCCAAGTGTCCAAGCGCTTTTAAAGCGCGAAAGGTTCCGAGATAGGCTCTCCGGTTATCAGGGTATTTTTTGCTGATGATTCTAAAAATTTTCAGTGCGTCTTCGTGCTCATCTTCCCTGGACTGCAAATCCCCTATGCCAAGTTGAATATCCACATCACCGGGAAATATTCTTTCAGCTTTCTTCAAAGTTTCATTTGCCTGAGAGAAACGATCCAGATCTATAAGCAGTTTTGCCAGTTCCAGCCATTCGCCCGGATGGTTTCCAAAGTTTTTCAATAATGTTTCGTACCAGAAAACCGCCTGCTCTTTGTCCTGACGGAACAAGGCATCGTCCACTAAAAGTTTAATCACCGGCCTGTAAGGTTGGTGGTGATTGAGGAATTTTTGCGCTTCCTTGACAGCTGTCTCATACTCCCCAACTTCGTACAATGATTTTATCCAATAAAAATGAGCTCTGGGAGCGATTGATCCCATGTCCAACACTTTCCTCCATTGAACCTGTCCCTTCTTGAAGTCCTTTTGCCGCATCAATACCTCTCCATAAAAATACTGAATGGGGAGGTGATTGTGGTATTCCTGAACAATGCGATTCACGACTTCCATCGCTTCTGGATATTTCTTACTCCAATACAATGCCTTGGCCTGCAATAATTGCGGGTCTCGCTGATCCGGGTGAATCTGCAAACTCTTTTGGAGCTCTACCAGAGACTTGTCATACTCTCCCTGATTCAAATACAATCGCGCCAATAAATTATAGGGTTCCGCTTTATCTGGATTTTTTTCATGATACTGTTGCCATACCCTTTCGCTTTCACCCCTTTGGTCTGCACTCTGATAGAGCCATCCTAAATCCCTATAGGCAGAGGCATTCTTCTCATCGAGCAAAATTGCTTGTTCATAATTCCACATTGCCCTTTCACCATTTCCAAGTTCTCGCTCGAGGGCGCCCTTTTTGGCATACATTCGCCCTAAAACCCGGTTCGTGGTTTTAGAATTTGAGGAAATGGAAAGCTGATGATGAAAAAACTCAAGGCCCTGGTCAATGCTACTATTTCGAATGAAATGATTGGTGACCGAAAGGAGCCAGTTTTGATCCATCGGATGAAAAGCAACCGCCTGATGCAATGCCGTTAGCGCAGGCGGGATTTCATTTTTTCCCAATGCCAGTTCAAACAACCGCAACTGCACATTCTGGTTGGAGGGGTCTATCCCCGCCGTGTTCTGATACCAAATTTCCGCCTGCTCCATCTTTCCGGAATGGTAATAGGCATTCGCAATCTGGTGGAATAATTGAAACCCTGTATAACCGAGGTCCACCATTTTGAGCCATGCTTTCACCGCTTCATCGTATTTTTCTTGTTCTTCCATGGCCCACCCCAGATTCTGCAGGATGGTTTTACTTCCCGGTTTCCAGTTCAAAGCTTGTTTGTAGGCCGCTTCAGCTTGTTTGAACCGGCTTCTTCTATACAGTTCGTCTCCCTGACGGGCAAACAGGCTGGACAATTTAACGGCAACCCATTCTCTTGTTTCATCGTTGAGGGAACCGGAGTACGACGCTAAAAAAAATTTAAATAATGAAACCGTCAAGTCCCGTTGACCTGATTTTTCATAGCTATCAGTTAGATGGGCAAGAGCCTCCAAACTATCTGGCTGTATTTTTAATGCCTGTTTGAAAAGACCCACAGCGCGGCGCGTTTGGCCAATTTCTTGATGGGCTTTTCCCAAACGCAAGCGAACGAGGTTTTGATTCGGGTCTGATTTCAGGCTTGCGGTCAGATGAGGGATGGCACGCCGCCATTGATTGGTTTCCATTAACAAAATTCCAACGGCCCTACGAATGTCCTGATTGTCCGGTTGCACTTTAAGGATGGTTTCCCAAGTCTGCAGAGCCTTATTTGTCTCACCCGACTTGTAATAAGCCCAACCTAAATTCTCCCAGGCCTTGATGATCCCCGGATCAATAGCGGTTGCTTTTTTAAAGGAGGCTATGGCTTCCTGATATTCGCCCCTCTTGTAAAGTTGTGTTCCCTGATCCAGGGCATCCTGCCCTTCACTCCCGGCAAAAACAATCTGAGGGATAAAAGCTAATTTAAAAACGCAAAGTGTTGCCACACAGCACAACATCCTTACATTCACAGAACCTTCTTTAAATAGAATCACAACGTACTCAGACGATCGCTCGACAACGTTTCAGTTGAATCTTCAATTGATTGCCCGATATCCGACCTGCCTCTGGCAGTTACCAGCAACTGACAATCCATGTTTTCCAGTTCCGCCTTTAACTCCGAAAAACGGACAGACCCCTCCGGTTTCATTTCAGTGGTCTGTTTACTCAAATCCAGGTGCACGTGAGTCCATTGGTTTTGTTTCACCAAAGTCTGGATTTCAGACATCCACAAATAACCGAAACTCGCGTCTTCATGTTTCGATGTTTTTTTCTCAGACAGGAGGCTTACAGTCGGAATAAAATCCCAGCTATATCTGTGAGCAATGATTTGGAACAAGTCTTTATCATAAGGAACCGATTGCAATCGGTCCCCTTGAATCACATGCGTGACCGTTGTCACTCCTGAAACCCGCTCCGCGTCTTGGATGAGGCGCTGAACGTCCATTTCTTGCGGGTACTCTTCCAACCAGCGAATGTCATGGGGGAAAAATGAGACCTTGGCATTCTTCAATTTCAAGGCGCCTTCACCGTCCCCAGACCAAACCTGAAGCGCAATATCTCCCTTTAAAGCGGACCGCAAATGAACGGGCAAATTCCACAACCTCTCGCCATTCAAATTGACAATAACCCCTTGCCCTCGTCTGATGAGTCGCACATGCTGCCACACTTCCAGAGGAAATCCTGCTCTGGAACTGGCAAGATTTTCGTATTTGCCGTGAGCCACTCGATATTGCAAATTGAGGTTATTTTCATTGCCACCCAATCGCCATTCCTCTCCTTGCTCAATAGAGTTTTGTCGAATCCAGAACTCACCGCGATTCAGGCGGAAATTGACGTCTAAAATCCAATTGTCCGCACTATTTCCCCCTGGAAGAAAGATCGACGTTCCGGGAAACCCGTGAAGATAGGTTTCTGGATCTACGCTCTGGTTGCGGACAACACTTAATTTTTTGCTAGATAAAATATTTGAGTGGCCTGATGTTTCCACCAACTCCCCCTCGCTGGTAAACCAGGCAGAATCTTCCTCAGTTGCTCTCTGCTCTGATATAGCCGTTGCGTGAATGGCTTTATTCGTCACTGCAAGGAGGGTTTCCGGTTGCCAGCCGGGTTGGACTCTGAGCCGTCGCAGTCGATACGGATCGGATTTTTCCCTGTTGACTCCGACAAAACTATCCACAAATCCCAATTTAAATAATTGTTTCAAAGGCGCACTGCTTAAATAGCCCAAATTAGCATTTTTTAAATACCTATGAGAATGAGCCAGAGTTTTATATCCAGAAATATTTTCTTCAATCAAGTCATGGCTGACTTTATAATCCTGAAGAATACTTGCGGAATTTTCGCGATCGATTGCCTCCCGTTCATCCTTTGTAATCCCAACCTTGCGAGTGTAAAACCCGTCCATTAATTTACTGGCATTCGTCATCCCTTTGGGGCTGAAGTGTCCTCCTGCAATAATGTCCCAAATACCGCTATCCACCATTTGTCGCAATCGGTCCCAGTACAGGAAAAATGTTTCCCGTCGAACGATCGGGTCCGTGATCAGAGATACCACCGCAGGCCAATGCATTTGCTTCAAAACTGGATCAACCACCGAATAGGTTTCCAAATAACCATTTGCAAAAATCAGAAGAATTGATTTTTCCGGTAACTTGTCACCTTTGTAATAAAAGTTAAAAACATCCCTTATCGAAACCGCTTCGAAACCATCTTCAGCAAGAGCATTCAACTGTTTGCGCAACTGGTCCTGATGAACATGCCCTTCGTTTTCTTTCCAAACCACCCGGTCAAATTCCAGAACCGTCAAAGTGGCCTGGTTCGATACCGGCTCTTCCCATGAGCGGAAGATAATTCGATCGGTTTCTCTCCATCCCCCGGTTGTCAGAAAAAAAACCAGAACAAATAAAATCAGAAAGGCCCATGCATATTTATCCCTTTTAAAAGTTCGGGACGCGTAAGCCTCTTTGTGATCACTCATGATTCACCGCGTCCCCCAATGGTTTTGCCGAACGGTAAAAAGGGCATAATAGGTTTGCCAGACCAGAACCAGCATGTAGAAAACAGAAAACGATATCCCGTAAACCCACAAACTGTTGCGGTAAAAAGCCAGGTAAACGAGACTGTAAAGACCTGCCATTAACATAGCCCCATAGATATAAAGATAGGAGAACGGCCAAAATCCCAGAAGAGGGAGAACAATGGCATTCAACACAATGAAAGGGGCGATGATCGGGAACATCACACCGCAGTAAAAGAAAAAAGCCGCTACCGGATGCCTCTTCCACATGAAAAGGCAGGCCAGAAAACTTTCCCGAATCCAGGATTTTTTCCAGCGTAGTTGTTGACGAAAAAATACTCCATATTTTTCCGGAACGAGAGTGGTGCACACCGCCTCGGCATGATAAATCACCCGGTATTTCCTGAGCATAAAATTGGTCAGACTGCGGTCATCTCCAAAAGTGGCTGGAATGCCGAGGAATTTCTGATTCAACCACGGATCGAGGATGTCCATCACGTATTTGCGCCGGTAGGCCGCGAAGCATCCCGAACAACAGGACACGGTTGAAAAAAGCGATTCCGCCGCCTTGATCACGTGGAAGGCGACAAAGTAACGGACTTCCTGCATCTTGGTCAGCGCATTGACTCTGGCGTTGGTCACATTGGCGTGCCCGCAAACCGCTCCGACTGCCGAGTCATAAAATCCCTGCACGATTTTATACAGGCCATCCGGCCGGACAAAACTGTCCGAATCGATGTATACCAGAATCTCGCCTTTCGCCATGCGGGCGCCGATGGCCATGCCCTGCCGCTTGCCCTGGTTTGCTTTAAAGTTGACGACTTTTAATGAAGGATGCTCCCGAGCCGACTGACTCATTTCCTTTAGGGTATCGTCGGTAGACCCATCATTCACCGCGATCACCTCAAGACGGTCACTGGGGTAATCCGACCGATACACACAGTCAATGGTGCGGCGAATGGATTCTTCTTCATTTTTACAGGCAATCACCACAGTGATCGTCGGAAAGTGGTTTTTGTCTTCAGGAGGTCGGTAGAATGCGGAAAATATAAATCGGGAAAGGATATAAACGGAGATGATTATGCTGTAAACATTTAAAACCGGTTGATACCAAAAATAAAAAACATTGAACCATTTCAAATACAAAACATTGAGGGTGCCTAAAACAAGAAAAAGGGTTACCAGTTTGGGAAGGAACTTGAAAAACCTGTATTTTATAATTTCCTTCCTATCGTTGGCAAATTCCAATCCGTAGGTATAATTTGTCTTTGTGGATTCCTTATTCGATGCATGGACCTTCTCCCAAACCACTTTAGCCTTGTCATTCCAGGCTGATTTAAGAAGAGAGCCCGAACGATTGTCTTTGGCGGAATCGTCATAGGTGAGGGGGTGGATCCACGTTCCTTTTTTCAGTGGCGTGGGCGTAGATATTCGGGCGCCTCCGTAACCGATATCAATCAGATCGGCCCGAAGTTTTTTCTCTTTGCAGAAGGGTTTCAAATCAGAAAACAATAAACCGGCCTTCACCGACTTGCGGCGAAAGCTTCTCTCTTCCCCTTTAAAACTTGGGGAAGACCTGGTATTTTCTTTTTTTTGAAACATCAAATCCTCGCGAGCAGATAGATCAAGCAACAGGTAGAATTTTTTGATGTTCTTTGCCTACAGGTAACCTACTAGCAATATGCGTTCTTATTTGTGTGGTTTTCCACACAAAAATTATCCACTTTTAAATTAGGTTCAATTTAAGGCAGGGCGATAACCGCTTAAGACTGGGGGGGGGCACTCAATGGCTGCTTTTTGGAGGAATGGTTTTATTTTAAGAATTCGGAATAAAATCGCTAAATTTTTTAAGGAATTGCTAAAAGGCGGAGGGCGGACATGTCAAACTACCAAGAGATCGTGAAAATTTTGACGCTTTGAATTGTGTTTTTATGACAAGACTTAAAATATATTTCGACAAAGCCAGTCGAATATTTATTACAATCGACTGTGCGCCAACCTTAGAACCTCTTCATAAACTTTTTTGATGGGGAGTTTTTCCTTGCGGGCAATTTTTTTACAATCTTCGTACTCAGGAGAAATTTTCAGGAGGACACCATCCAATGAACCTACTTTCACCTTGACCGGGCCATAAGGAGTCTGCACCATTTCAATTTCCCGGTCCAGGGTTGTGCGGTTCACTTCAAAATAACGCACGCCAAAGGTAGACGTTTCCGACAGGATGATTTTAGATATTTGTTCTCTTTTCTCCGGCGCAACCAGGACCGAGAGTTTCGTAGCCGGGCGATTCTTTTTCATGCTGACAGGGGTGAAGGTAACATCCACCGCTCCGGCTTTGAACAGCATGTCCATGACGTGGTCATAAAATTCCGGGTTCATGTCGTCGATATTGGTTTCCACCATCATCATGGACTCGGTCTCACCTGCTTCCTCTATCTCACCCAGAATGATCCTCAGCATATTGGGCGAGTTTTCGATGACGTGATCCCCGGCGCCGTAGCCGGTTTTCAAGATTGTCATTTTTGGGAGCGGTTGAAATTTTTCCGCGAAGAACCCGATCATTGCCGCGCCTGTAGGCGTGGTCAGTTCTTTTTGGATTCCGGTAGAAAAACAGGGGATGCCTTCCAGCAGGTTGAGGGTCGCAGGCGCCGGAACCGGCAGGGTTCCGTGTGCACATTCGACAACGCCTTCACCCACATTCAACGGCGAGGAAAATACCCGCTCTACGTTCAAAAGTTCCATGCCCAATACGCCACCGACGATATCGACGATGGAATCCTCCGCCCCCACTTCATGAAAGTGGACCTTTTCCATGCTCGTATGATGAACCTTGGCTTCGGACTTGGCGATGCGCCTGAATATTTCGATAGCGTCGGATTTGACCTTTGCGGGCAATTCCGATTTCTGAATGAGCTCTTTGATGGTTGAAAAATGTCTTCCGTGCGGGCGTTTGATGGGTTTTAACACCACATCAACCTTGGTGCCGCTGATGAGGCCCCGCTGGACGATCCGGGACTTGATTTCGTATCCTTTAGACAAACCGAGTGACTTCAAGCCCTCGCGGATCATTTTCAAATCCACGCCCAGATCCACCAGAGCGCCCAGGATCATGTCGCCGCTGATACCGGAGTAGCAATCGAAATAGGCGGCCCGCTTAGGTTTTCCGGTAGATGCCATGTTACTTGAAGGAGTCCGAAAACAGCGTCTGGATGGCTTTCTTGCCGTTGTCATTCAAAAAGCGAGTGCCCGTTCCGGCAAAATGTTTGCGCCTGATTTTGACGGATTTTTTTTCTTTCCAATGATCGGTTTTCCAGGTAAACCACTGGCTCGTTTCCTGGTCAAACACATGCAGGGGTTTGTTGCATATTTTTGCAAATTCCGCGCCCCAGCCTGTTCCCCCCTTGATGGTGTTGTCTTCCAGTATTTTCCCCACCACAAACACCTCTTCCGCATGGTTGATCTGATGCCAGATGCTTTGCAGAACCTTGCGGAACAGAGGCCCCGAACTGTACGTCCGGTTCATTAATTTGGATACGTAGGAAAGGCTGACATCCCCACTTAGCAGTTCTTCGGATGTCAAAAACCGAACGCCGCGTTTTCTGTTGAGCTTATGCCCATCGAAGGTAAAATTCACTTCTTCGATGCCAGCGGCTTCCGCCTGGCTTCCAAACTCAGCTTCCGCCCCATTGACGCCACCACTGAATAAAATGCAATCCTGGCTTTTCATTGCAAATGGCTCCTTTGGTTTCTTAATAAAAGGGTTAAGAAGTTTTTAATAAATGCAAAAATAATTTCAATCCAACTTAGTTAAAAACCTGGGGAGTTGCAAGAGAATACGGCAGGAATAGCGGGCGGTTATTTGGGTGCGGGTGCGCCCGATTTTATCTTGTTAAAGAAACGACCCAGAATTCCGCGCTTCTTTACTTTTTTAGCATGGGTGGCGACCAGGGTTTCCATTGGAGTGGTTTTCCCCTGATGCTCATCAATAAACAGATCGATCAGAATATGACAGGAATGACATCCCCCGCCCGCTTCACAGGCCTTAGTCACCTGCTCAATGGTGGTAAGATTTCCTGATTCAATGCAGTAACGAATCGTCGATTCACTGACCTGATAACACTTGCAAATGATTTCATCATTTTCGACGGCAGTGGGTTCCATGGATCAGTAAAATAAGGGCATTGAAAAAAACAACAACTAATATTGATAACTAGTCTCATTATTGTAATAAAAACACGCCACTTTGTCCATTGCTATTATGTAGCAAGCATCTCAGAGATGTCCTTGACCTTCACTTTACCCTGCAATCCCTTGGCTTTGAGGGCATCCTCCAGCATGAGGACGCAATACGGGCAGGAGACGGCGATGGTGTCCGGCTGGGCCTGCATCAATTCGTCGATCCGGTTGTGGCTCATCTTGCTACCCACCTTTTCTTCCAGGAGAAACCGCCCTCCCCCTGCCCCGCAGCAGCTTCCCCGTTCGCGGCTGGTTTCCACCTCCAGAATGCTCTCCCCTTGCACTTTTGCCGCCAGCACTTCCCGTGGCGCTTCATACACCTGGTTGTGCCGACCCATATAGCAGGAATCGTGGACCACCACCTTTTCATCGGTTTTTTCACCGGGAGCGATTTTTCCATCTTTAATGAGCTGGTTCAATAATTCCGAATGATGAATCACCTCAAGGTGCACGCCAAATTCCGGGTATTCATTTTTCAGCGAATTGAAGCAGTGCGGGCAATGGGTGATGATTTTCCGCACCCCGTTTTCCGCAAACGTCCCGGCATTCTGCGTGGCCAGCATGTCGAACAGATACTCATTTCCGGCTCGACGGGCCGGGTCGCCAGTGCATCCTTCCTCTTTTCCAAGAATGGAGAAATCCACCCCCGCCGCTTGCAGGGAAGCCACCACTGCGGATGCGATTTTCTTCCCCCGGTTGTCGAAACTGCCGTTGCACCCGACAAAATATAGGTACTCGGTGGGATTCTCCTTGTCCCACAGCTTGAGCCCCAAATCCGCCGCCCAATCGGCTCTCGCATCGCGTCCGAACCCCCAGGGGTTGCTGTTGGTTTCCAGAGATTTGAAGGCCCGCGTCAACTCCTGCGGGTAGCGGTCCTCGGTCAAAACCAGACCCCGCCGCAAATCAATCACCTTGTTCACATATTCGATCATGACCGGGCACTCCTCCTCGCAGGCCCCGCAGGTAGTGCAGGACCACAGGGTTTCATCCTGAATGACCCCGCCGAGCAGGGCGGGAACACCAGACGATTGAGCCTGAATTTCACCCTGCAAAGAGTTTAAGTGATTTCTCAGGTCAATCGTGAGTTCCTTTGGCGATAGGGGTTTTCCGCTTTTGAGCGCCGGGCAGAACATGTCGCACCGGCCGCATTCCGTACAGGTGTGAAGATCCAGCAAAGCTTTCCAGGAAAAGTCTCCGATTCGTGTCACGCCAAAAGATTCTTTGCTTTCATCTTCAAAGTTGATACGGGAGAGTTGGTTGCCACGTCCTGTGACATTGGAAAAATAAACATTGGGAATGGAGGTGATGATGTGGAAATGCTTGCTTCTGGGCAACAGCGTTAAAAAGAACAGGATGCTCAATATGTGCGTCCAATAGGCCAGATTGTGCAGGAAGGTGACTACCGCAGGCTCCATAGAAGCCAAAGAATAGGAAAACACCAGCCCCAAAGGCTCCCATAAAGTTCCAGCAGACGGGTTGGTTGTAAAATATGCGCCCTCGAAAACCACATCGCTGACCATGATCGCCAAAATCAGAATGAGGATAAGAATCCCCTCGCCTGAAAGATTGAGACGTGGCGGCTTGACGACTACCCTGCGGTAAAGGGCATAGAGGACAGCCAGCGTCACCAGCGCCACAAAAACATCTTTGATCAAACTGTATAAATAATGGACAAGTTCAAAACCGGGCAGGGGAATCGGCAGATCTTGGAAAAATCCGATCACGAAAAAATGTCCGGCACGCAAAAGAAGCACCCCAAATCCCCAGAAAATCAGCGCATGCATCCACCCCGCATTCCGGTTTTTAAGCAGCTTGGTTTGCAGAATGGCGATGCGAACCGTGTTCCAGATGCGTTGGACCGGGCGATCAAACCGGTTTTCGGAACCCGCTTGCCGTAAAACCCGGAGCTTGGGCCAAAGGCCGGCGAAAAAAAATCCCAGGGCGATGAGGCTGAAAAGGCCCAACAGCGCCGGTAAATATTGAGCTGACACCCAGTCCAAAGCCCGATAAGAAGCAGAATTCATGAAAATGTCCTAAAGCGACTCAAGGAATAAAACCCACGATGCATCCGTTTAAAGGAAATTCTTCTTTAAAAAAGTTGATAGTACCAGAAAACCCTGTTTGCTATCCTTCTTCATCAATGGCAGGGGAATCGCAGTTGAATTCCAACCTCCGTATGCTATATTTGATAAGTAACAAAGGATATACAATCAGTAGTGTCCGGGGAAAATAAAATTTTCATTGAAAAATTGAGGCTTAATTTGGCTCTTTTTTTAACCGGACAGCACCAAAGAGTCTCTTAAATGGCTTTATACGCCCATTTCCACAACGAAAACGGGTTATCCTGCTATTGCAGAAAAGCTTTTCGGGGATTGAGATACAGGTTTTCCCGGACAGCATGGGATAAAAAATCTAACCTATTGAAAAATAGAGTATTTATTTTTCAGAAAATGCTATAGCAACAATCTCAAGAATTTAACCGGACAGTAGTGATATACAATAAATACTTAACTTTACGCCCAATGGGAAGGATGTTCATCGTGGCTTTATCCAGGCGCAACTTATGCGTTACCGCACTGTTTACGATTGCCCCGGCAATCCTGGTGCTTACCTTTTCTACTCCAGGTTACGGCATCCCGAAAGGGGAACCCTTTTTGAAACTCGACCATCAAGGGGCCGATCAGCAGGAGCTCGGATATCATCCGATGAACCCGGTCACCCCACCGACCGATCTTTCTCTGCATCCTAATTTGACTCCTTTTATCAATGAACCGCATCCTTATCCTGATTATATTAAAAAGTTTAACCACGGAAAACAGTTTCCGAAATATTATCTGGAACTATTGAAAACCGCCCCGGTGGACCAGGTCCAAAGCATAGTTTTCAATATAAGCGCCTTTCAAAACACGCGCGTCATTGGGGTGGCAGGTTTTGAAAATAAAACGGTAAAACCCTTTAAGGACGAAAATGCCGGCTACGTTGTTGCCAACCAAATATCCCAGGAATTACAATCATACAATAAGTACCGGGTCATCCCTCCACCCAGGGAAAGTGAGGATGTGCGTTTGCAAATCACAGCAACTCCGCCTCCGGCTAACCAGGAAAATTATAAAGCCACAGGGCAGGGGGAAAGGGATCACTCCAGCGATGTTCTCCCTTACTCAAATAAAAAGGTCGATGCCGTATTGATCGGCGCCGTGACCCGGTATATGGACTCTCACGTCAACCGTCAGGGAGAAATCAAGAAAAGTATTTCCAGCGGGGTCGAGTTCGGAGCCTATTTGGTCAATGTAAAAACGGGCGATGTGATCTGGGGCGCCCGATTTGTGGGGACGCAAACTCCCAATATCAGAGGATTCCTGGAAGGGAATACCCATTGGCTTAGCAAGGAGGAACTTTCCCGATCCGCTATGAAGAAGGTTTTAAAAGCGTTTCATGATAAAAAAAGCCAATAACAGTAGATAATTTTAATTCATTCTTAAAAACACCATGTTCGATAATAAAAATTTAACCAACCTATCCGAAAAAGACCTTGCCGCCATTGAAAAGAAGAAAAAACTGTGGAGAAACCTTTTTCTTTTGAATGCATGCATCAGCGTAATACTGGTCGGCATATTCTGGCTTCCTTCAAAATTAATGCAGATGGACGATTTCCTAAACTCTCCTAGCGTCAATCTGCCGGAAGAAGGGAAAGTGGCAAAATCCACCGCCCCGGCTCCGCAGATGACAATAGCAAACCAGATTGCCTCGCAAATAATCACGGTAAACGCCTCTTCAGAGAAAGACTGGGCCTATTTCGACTTTTCCAGAGGGTCCGTTGTCGAAATTCATGATCCGTCTTCCCTGGAATGGGACCTGGCGTTTAGAAGGGGGAAAGTGATTTCTAACGGTGGAGCCACCAATAAATTCGGCAAGGCAGGGTTGTTCGACTTAAAAGAAGGTGACTTTGACATCGTGGCTAACGCTCCTCTTGAAAACTATACCCAGGATATAAACACGAAAACCGAGACGGAAAACCCGATACTCATGAAATGGTATTCTTATAATTATTTGACCCACAAGCTAACCGCCAAAAAGAATGTTTATGCGGTACGCACTGCAGACAGCAAATTTGCAAAAGTCCAGTTTATGAGCTTCTACTGCGAAAACAAGGAAACCGGTTGCATAAAAATGCGTTACTCCTACCAGGACAATGGTTCCAATAGTTTTCTGAATAACAGCGTCGGGCTTGCATCCTCTTCCGCGACCCAAAATCCAGCGCCGCAAGGTATGTAATTGAAGGAAAGCTTTAAGAGGGCATCTCTAAAAATTAGTTTTCACAGAAAATAGAATCCGTGTGCAAAAGTTTCTTAAATCAGTGGCACGGGCGACCTATCCTTAAATTTAAGGGTAGGTCGCCTGTCCTACTAAAACAAAAGACGCTTCTTTAGAATTGGCGATTCGGTGCCGTTGTCAATTTTTAGAAGTGCCAAAGAGTTAAAAATTGGCTCGATAGAAAAACTCTCCAAGGCCTTTCAAGAAAACCGGATTTTCAAATTGCATTATTTTCCGGGAGTGCTATTTTATAAGTTTTCGTGTCATTTAGGGTACTTTGAAAAATAACCGTTAAATGAAATCTCATCAGTACAACCTTAGAATTTTGGAAGGAGAACCATGTCAAGTTTAAAAGGTTTACTTTTTAGTCAATTTGCCAACGATGGGTTGAATGATTTGATTGAAGAAATGCAATCGAAATATCAGCCCAAGAAAGGCCGCCGGTTTAACCACAATAAGATCACTTATGAAATCAGCCGCCCTACCTTAAAAGATAACCAAATCGAGTTCGAGATCAGCTCCAAAATACCTGAAGACGAAGTCAAGGATTCCAATAAGATGCAAGTCTATTTTGATCAAATTAAAAAAAGTCTTGCCAAGGCTGGAGTCAAACCGGAATCCGTTGAAATGGAAAACATCGTGTGGGACTCCAAAAAGGAAACCGAAAAGGAAAGAGACTATGTGAAGCTGGTATACAAATACCCTCTGGACGAGTTGTTTGACACGCAGGAAGTCATGAAAACCTATGAGGGAAAACCGTCCGGCGAAAACTTTGAAAACCTCCCCAAGGCTCCCAGCGCCTTCACCACGCAGGGCAAGTTGGTGTTACAAAGTGTTCGCCAAAACATCCAATCGCGGGGGCGAGAACACATAGAACAGCTGATTGGAGCCAATGACAGTGTTCGGGCAAGTATCGGTAATTAATCTCCAATGGCACAGACTCTTTACTTTTTAGGGAAAGCCCTCCAGCTCCTGGGTTTGTGCACAATCACATACGTGGTTTTTCTTTTCTTCACCGACAAGGGCATGGAGCCGCTTCTTTACATGTCTATTTTGGGCATTGTAGAATTTTACCTGGGGACGTTTCTATTAAGCAAAGCTGAAAAGTAAGATTTCTTCCGGATTTTCTCATATTAAGATCTTGCGCATTCCCGAAAGAACAACCTTAAAAAGACAGCCATCATCATTATGAAAGAACTACTCGAAAAACCCGGCTTCCTGGCGTCTTCAGGAACCCTGGGAGCAGATGTCAGCTATCTGCTGGCTTTGGTTTTTACCGTGCTCTTTCTAATTGCATGGGGATTTGCCAAAAGAGCCCAGGGCACCAGACACCATAACCTGATCCTGGTTTCCATGGTTTCGATGGTGGTTTATTTCTGCGCCTACTATTATGCCCGCCAGTTGGGGGTGTTGTCTTTTGAAGGGGAAGAAGGCTTCGGCGGCCCGCGGGAAGTTTACGACAACGTTTTTATTCCCGTCCTGACCACCCACCTGATTTTAGTGACCTTGGGCCTGATCCTGTCTTTTTACATGCTGGTGGAAGGATTTCGGGCCAGCGAAAAAGTCAACGGTGATTTCGTGCTGAAGGCGGGAAAGTTAACCGTCCACGCCAAAACCTTTAAAATCGTCATGCTCTCGATTCTCGGCCTATGGGGAGTTAACCAGCTGTTTCTGACAGCGGTTCGTCACGCATCGATGGGAGCCAGTATTGCCTGGGCTTTGATATTTGGCACCGTGGCCCTGGTGGTCAGCCTCGAAAAGCTCATCGAAAAAATGCTTCCAGACGGCGCCCGACGCCACCGGATTCTGGGACGCGGCACCATGATTATTTACGGATTGATCCTGTCCACGAGCACCGCCACCTACTTAATGCTTTACGTGATTTACCCGGTAAAATAGTCTCAAAATAAACCCTTAAAATTATTTTTACTTTTCGGCATAGGGGGATAAAAGTTAAAATTTTGGGGAAATTAGAATTTATTGAAACATGGGGAGTTTTTCCTCTTGACACGTTTGAAATGCCTGTGTTAAGTTTCCCGAAGAATCATATAATTTCGAAGTACATCAGTAGTAAATAAGTAGCGGTCAATCCATTGACCCCTAGGCCAATGTAAACGATGGTGTCAAAGATTTTTCCGTTTTTGCTGGCCATACATATTCCTCAATATTTTAGAGCGGTTGAAAATTAATATCTGGAAAATGTAACATCCGAAATTCAAAACTGTCAAGAATAAACTTGGTAAATAGTTTCCATAATACGGAGGGTTATTGATGGACATTGATAAAATCAAAGAAAAAGCAGGACCACTTATTTATGTGGCCACAATTATTTTTAGCTTATGGTTCTTCTACTGGTTCGCCTCCGTTTGGCGTTAATGTTAAACACTCAACACACAACCAGTTAAACCTATGAGGAGAAAAATAGGAAAATGAGCGAAATCCAAGAGGAGCAGAAAAAGTTTATCACCCCTAAGTCGATAATCTGGTTTATCATCGCACTGGTCGCGATGTTCTTTTATTATTTGCTGATCAACATTGGTTTGATGAAAGTTCAGGGTCTGGACTTCTTTTACCTTTGGAGTTCAGGTGGCGGTGGTGGTGGTGCCGGACACTAAGGCGTCTTAAACACATAGTACAAATTAATGACAGGCTGCTTTCAGCCTGTCATTTTTTTTGTACAAATCTTACAGGCAACGCTTTCGCCCCCTACCTTTCCCTTGTTCAACCCGGACCTTAAAAATCATGAATGGTGAACCTTCCTGCAGAGTCTATCTCATTCGCCACGGTGAAACCGCCAATGCGGGACAGGTCTGTTTCAATGGCCATTTTGATGTGGATGTCTCCTCTACGGGGAAGGAACAGTTTCGCTCAATTTCTGAATCCCTGAAAGATCTCTCCATACACTCGGTCTACAGCAGTGACCTGAAACGCACCCGCATCTGCGCCGAAATCGTATCCGAGCCGCATGGCCTCAAACCCATCACCTTTCCGGAACTCCGGGAGCTTTCATTCGGGGAGTGGGAAGGATTGAGCGTTCAGGAGGTCAACCAGAAATATCCCGGTCAACTCGATAGCCAATTCAAAAACATCGAAACGTTTTCTGTTAAAGGAGGAGAAACCTTTCTTCAGCTCCAGCAACGGGTGATTCCGAAATTTGAAGAAATCGTGGCCGGACACTCTGACGAAACCATCGTGATCCTGGCGCATGGCGGCGTCAACCGTATCATTCTGAGCCATCTCCTGGGAATTCCAATGGCCAATGTTTTCCGCCTCCAGCAGGAATACGGAGCCATCAACGTCATCCAGTTTTATGCAGACAATGCCGTGGTGGAGCTGGTTGGCGGTACCCATCATCACATTCCCTCCCACCCCGGCAAGCACAAAAAAATAGCCATCCAATAACCGGCCGGGAACCATCATGGCGATACAACCTCTTATCAAAATCAGAAACGCCGTCGTTCACGTGAATGGCTATAAAGTTCTGTCTTCCATCAACTGGACCATGCTCGCTGACGAAAACTGGGCTGTGGTCGGGAACAACGGTGCCGGCAAAACCACTTTCATGAAACTGGTCTTCGGCGATCTCATTCCCGTCCACGGAGGCGAAGTGCGCTGGTTCGACAATCCGGAACTCACACCGCTGGATCAAATCCGGGAAAAAATCGGCTTCGTTTCCGCAGAATACCAGGAGAATTATCGCTACAACCTGCAGGGCTGGGAAGTGGTGGCCTCCGGGTTATTTTCCTCGATCGGCATCTATGAAAAGATCTCCTCAAAGCAAAAACAAACCGCTCTGGAATGGATGGATTTTCTCGGAATGGAACGCCTGGCGCAAACCGGGTTTAAAAAAATGTCCTACGGAGAAGCGCGACGAACTCTTTTGGCAAGGGCTTTGGTCAACCACCCTTCCCTCCTGATACTGGACGAGCCCTGCACCGGGCTGGACATTCCCACCAAAGAGGTTTTTCTCAGGACGCTGGAGAAATTATCGGCAACCCAAACGCGGCTGGTTTATGTCACCCACCATATTGACGAAATCATGCCCTTCATCACCCACCTGCTCTATTTGAAAAACGGGACCATTTACAACCAGGGCGCTAAGGAAGACATGCTCACCGATGCGGTTTTGTCTGGAGCCCTGGACTGCCCGATCACCCTGAAAAAAAATGAGGGCCGGTATTGGATTACCGGAAGCCGCCCCTCCGCACCGGACCAGCCTTCGTAATGCAACCGGTTGCCCAATCGCTACTGAACCGACCGCCTTATCAAGCCCCTTCTCCATTCTCTTTGCCTGTCATTTTCCGGATAAATGGGGTAAAATTCCCATCTTTAGCATCATAAGCTCAGTTTTCGAGCCCCAGTTTATTTTTGATCTTCGTCTGAAATTTATACACTTGAGAAACCGATCCATGCGGCTCCATATTGGCAGCATTTTAATATTCACCCTTCTGGCGCTTGCAAGTCACTCCCAAACCGCCCACGCTCTCGATGCCGAGGGGTGGTTTGCAAAAGGCAATGAGTTGAGCCAACAGGGAAGCCTTGAAGAGGCTATTGAGGCCTACAAGAAATCCACGGCACTGAATGATTTATCTCCGGTGGCCCATTACAACCTTGGCATCGCCTACAAAAAATTACAGCAATATGAAAAGGCGGTTATCGCCTTCAAAAAAACCGTGGAACTGGAACCCACTCACATGGACGCCCGCATCAGCCTAGGAAACGTGTATAATCGGCTGAGTCGATGGGAGGACGCGATTGGTCAGCTTAATATTGTCGTCCACCGGGAAAGAAACAACGCCGAGGCCCATGGCAACCTGGGGTGGGCGTATTACAATTACAAAAAAGGGCCGCCCTTCAAGCGCCTGGTCATCATCAACCTGGAGAAAGCCGTGAGCCTGTTTGAAGCTCAAGACATGCCAGAAGCCGCCGAGGCCACGCAAAAGGTTCTGAACGAAGCCATCGTCAAATTTGGATACAACCGGTAACGATAAAAACATCCCGAAAATTGTACTAAGGCCAGGAGCCACGTTTACAGACTCCAATCAATGCCCCCGCCGCAAGCGGACGGAAACTCCGACAAGGATTTTGTTTAAAAGACGCAGCTAGCCACAGGGAATAAAACCCACTTGTGGGATTAAAATTTCATTGTTAATCTTTAGAGAAGAGATCATGACCGAAGAAATTAAAATAACCGCAACCCGCAATCCCAATTACGTAACCTTTTCCCTCGATCACGACATCATCCCACCTGGGACAGGCCGTACTTACCCGGATGCCGAATCCGCCGAATCGGACCCCCTGGCAAAAGCCCTTTTTAAAATCCCCGGAGTCGAGTCCCTCTGGGTTCTTGGAGACAGCATTCACGTGACCAAGGACGAAAAAATCCGCTGGACGCGTATTCAATCCCGAGTCATTGAAACGATTCGGCACGTTGCCAATTCCAGTTAGAGGTGTTCTTCCTCTCGGCAGATTTTGCTGGATAGATACCACTGGAAATCGGGGAACTACCTAATATTTAAAGATTTAACTTTGCAATCCTCTTAGAGAATCCGATGCCGCTGAATTCACCAAAATTTTTATTCCTGGAGAGAAGAATCATCGTTTAAAATATTAGAGTCGCTAAATTAAACCGGAATACGACCATGGGAATCGTACTGAAGGCAGACTTTAAAACCAAACTGAACTCGAAACTTTCGAAGTTCAATTCCAAAAGCTCAAGCAAAGAATACCATGCAGATATTTTTTCCGAGCTTTTCTGGTTTCCCCAATTCAAGGCCCATGTGGCGGCCTATCTGGAAAGAAACTATTGTGTGGTCGTCAATGATGAGGATCACCCGGAACCAAAGTCACTGCTGGAGATTCTAACTCCTGATGAAGTCAGGATGCTGAATGAATGGATCATCAACCGCCACAACAAGCCTTCCATCCTCAGATAGAGCAAAAGAAAACCTTCCCTTGCCGCATTAAAGACCTGAAGCTACTTATTTGACTGCGACACTGATGTCGGGAAATCCGGCGCTCTGCAATATTCCCATCACCTTGATGACGTTCCCGTAGGGCAGATTTTTATCGGCCCGAATGATGGCGGTCTTTTTTTTATCTTCTGAAGGTTTCCCCTTGGCTTCTCCAAGCGCTTTTTCAAGATTATCTAAAGTCACTTTTTTGCCATTGAAGAAAATTTGTTTATCCGCAGTCATTTCAATTTCAAGGGTCTTGGTATTCTCATCCAGATTGGCGGACTTTGAGGAAGGCAGGGTGAGATCCATTTGGCGATTAAAATCGACGAACACGGTGGAGACCATGAAAAAAATCAGCAGTAAAAACACCACATCGATCATGGGCGTCATGTCAAAGCTGAAATTTTCTTCCTCGTCTTTTCTAAAGCGCATAATGTTTTAAAAGGTTGTGTATCGACGGGCCAAAGAAATGCCCCGTATTGAAAAAATTATCCTGTTCGGAAAACTTATTTCACTAACTGGTGGTTCGAACTTCCTTTGCGGATTTTTTCGAAACTTCGGCGCCCGTTTCCAGGGCCTGATTCTCTAGCATCGCCTCATAGGAAAGCTCTTCTACCAGTTGAAAAGAGATTTCTTCCATTTCAAAAACATAATGGTCTATTTTTCCACGGAAGTAATGATAAAGAACCAGAGCGGGAATCCCCACCACCATCCCGGCGGCAGTGGTTACCAAAGCCTCGGAAATGCCACTGGCCACCAACCCTGGGTTTCCCGTCCCGCTTTGCGAAATGACGTTGAATGCTTTGATCATCCCAAATACTGTCCCCAACAATCCCATCATCGGGGTGATATTGGCAACGGCACCAAGAACTCGAAGGTTGGAATTCATCAACGAGGCTTCATGTTGCCCGGAACCCTCAATCGCCCGTTCAATTTCATCCAGTTTCCCCCCGACTCGCAATATCCCCGCTTTCAGAATTCGGGCCAGGGCGGTATCGTGAGAGTTACACAATTGCAACCCCAAGTGGACATCCTTCCAGTTCCAGTGATTTCTCACGCTTTTCAAAAAATCGGTATTAATGATGTTCTTTTTCCGAAGATTGTAGGCCCTTTCAATGCCGATCCCAACGATCAGGATGGAACAAAAAAGAATGGGGTACATCATGATGCCGCCCTTTTCAATCAGGGATAGGATTTCCAATTGGTTGGAACCTGGGCGCTCCGCCGCCTGAGCTATAGCGGGAAAAGTAAAAAAAATAACTCCGGGGACAAGAAGGTAGAATTTTCTCATGAAAGAAGGCATCTATTAATTAAGGAATTCTGAGATTTGAGGAGGCCATTAACGTTACAGCCAATTAAAGTTCTTAAAAAGGACTTAACTTTTATAGCATGAAAAAAACAATCCTGGCAAGCCGCAATGCCGGAGCCTGTTTTTAAGCGCTTTTAAAATCAAATATTTTATTATATATTAAGGTAACCTCAAAGGTTTACACTTTTAACAATGATCGTAAAAACCAGCGGGACAAAATGCAATTTTCTCCTGGCATGTTTGTATACCAAATCTTGGTATTTCCTGTTTTGCGTACGAAGGTATCCCCGTATAGCGGGAAAAACCTATCCACCTTTTTTTAATAAGACCATGCATCGGCTCCGTTTGCAATCCAGTCTAAAGTTCCCCATCCTTCTTCTAATTTCTATTTTTCTGCTCGCAGGGTGCACAACCGTTAACAAGAAAGAAAACATCCCCCCGGATCAGCTCATTGCCTTGGGGAAACAGTTTTCCAAAAAGCAGGATTATATTAAGGCAAAGGAATCGTTCAAACAGGTTCTGGAGGACTTCCCGGACAGTAAAGAGCGCGTACAGGCCCTCATGCTCCTGGCTAATGCCACGTATCTTGACCGGGAATACGAAGAAGCCAAGTTTCACTATAAAAAATTTATCGAGCTGTATCCTGTCAAGAGCTATGTGGACCGGGCCCATTTTTATAAAGCCATGTGCGATTTCCGGCTCATGGAAATCGCCACGCGGGATCAAACCAATACCCATGCGGCGCTCGAAGGATTTGATGACTTTATAAAAAAATTTCCCAAAAGCCCTTTTTACCCCAAGGCCGTCCAAAAAAGGGAGGAGACGCTTCAGGTACTGGCACAAAGCGTGTTCGAGATCGGAAAATTTTATTACCGGACCGGTGCCTATCAATCCGCTATCGCAAGACTGGAAAATGTGCGGGAAACTTATCC
Organism: Nitrospinota bacterium; assembly: GCA_027619975.1. Lineage (NCBI taxonomy): Bacteria > Pseudomonadati > Nitrospinota > Nitrospinota bacterium. Next base: position 74,144 of record JAQCGX010000001.1, on the reverse strand, counting down.
CAATCAGAAGTTTGTCGATGAGGCTACTTTCCTGATCGCCGAGTCTTATTATGAAGAAGAGAATTTTGGCAAAGCAGTAGAAACATATAAAGAGCTGATTAATAAACATCCTAAAAGCCGATATTCCACAGACGCGAAAATCCGCTTGCAAAGGCTACGGTAAATTTTCTGTTATGGCGACCAAAGGGGCAGCAAAAAAAATAAAACCCGCAACCAAACCCGGAAAGCCGCAGGAAAATCGCGAACACTCCGAGCCTCTGGGCCAATATCTAAAAGAGATAAGTAAAATCACCCCCCTGCCCCGCGAAGAAGAAGAGGAATTGGGGCGAAAAATTGCCGAAGGCGATCTCACCGCTTTACAAGAACTGGTGCGACGAAACCTGAAATTCGTGGTCAGTGTCGCCAACAAATACAAAGGCTGTGGCCTTTCCCTGCAAGACCTGATCGAGGAAGGAAATATTGGGCTCATTCAGGCGGCAAAAAAATACGACGCCTCCCGTCATATCAAATTCATCACCTATGCCGTCTGGTGGATCCGGCAGGCGATCATGCACTCCCTGGCCGAACAATCGGGTACGGTGAAGCTCCCCATCAAACAGGTCGGCAAGGTGTATCGAATGGGGAGAAAACGCCAGGAAATGACACATACGTTGAGCCGGGAACCGAGCGAAAGGGAACTGGCGGACGGCATGGGCTTTAAGGAAGACGACGTTCATTGTATCATGCAGGCCTATCGCACTCATTTATCGCTCGACGCGCCGCTCAGGGCCGACGAATCCACCCACTACATCGACCTGCTGGAAAACTCCAATACCATTCCCTACGATGAAATGATCATGCAGGAAAGCCTGAAAAACAAGGTGGATTTACTGCTCAAAGACCTCGGTCCCCGAGAAGAGAAAGTTTTGCGGATGCGGTTTGGATTTCACGGCGAAGCCAAAACTCTCGAGGAAATCGGCAAAGAAATCGGCTTGTCCAGGGAACGGGTGCGGCAGATTGAAAAAAGGGCCAAAGCGAAATTAAAAATTAAATCCAATAATATTTCCCTGGGTGACCATCTGGGCTGACCGGGCACCTTTCCCTTCACAAACAGGCGTTACAATAAGTGGAAACCATTCTCCTCTGGATATTTTGTTATTTACTGGGGTGCATCTCATTCGGCCTCTTGTTTGCCCGAAAAAGCAATATTGACATCCGCAATCATGGAAGCGGCAACATTGGAGCCACCAATGTCGGGCGGGTTCTGGGCAAGAAAGCCGGGCTTTTGACCCTGGCAGGAGATGTCTCCAAAGGGTTGGCGGCGGTCGCCATCGCCTCGCGGTTTTTGGAGCACCCTTATGAGATCGCCATTGCCGGCCTGATGGCCTTCACAGGCCACGTGTATTCCGTATTTTTGAAATTCAAAGGCGGCAAAGGCGTGGCCACCGGCCTTGGAATAATGATTTTCCTGATGCCTCTGGCCACCCTATCCTCAATAGCGGTGTTTGGCGTCACCTTGTGGCTCTCAGGTTATGTCTCGATCAGTTCCATTCTGGCGGCGTTGAGCATCCCTCTCTTCGGGATCTACTTTCAATCCCTGCCGGAATTCATCGCCGTTGCCGTCATCGTGGCTCTCATTGTGGTTCACAAACACGTTGGCAACCTGGAACGGGTTTTAAATGGCACCGAAAGCAGGTTCTTGAAAAAATAGGGTTTGACAAAACCTTCCCAGAAAATATAATGTCTCCAACAGAATCATCTCAGTGAGAAACAGTGGGCGGGAGTAACTCAGTGGTAGAGTGCAACCTTGCCAAGGTTGAAGTCGAGGGTTCGAACCCCTTCTCCCGCTCCATTTTTCATTGACCGGCAGTTTGCGGGGCACCGTCGCCAAGTGGTAAGGCAGAGGTCTGCAAAATCTCTATCGGCGGTTCGAATCCGCCCGGTGCCTTCAATTTTTGCTAGTAAATCACTCCCTTTTTACACATCCTCCTTTTACTCCTTGAATTTTCGTCCCTAATCAGCAACGTCCAAACAATTATTCCGCCTATATAATTAATGCCATTGCTTGACGCGGAATAATGCGCTAAACTATTAAAAATAAAGGCTTAAACGCACTTTCAATTTTTAGCGATGTGCTGGAATTACTGGGAGTTTCGTCCTGTTTTCCGGTAATGCGCCACAAGGATTTTGCATGCCAACCAACAAAAACATTCTCGTTGTCGAAGACGACCCGGCCTCGCAAAGCATTCTCGCCCGGTTGTTAAAAACCCGAGGCTATGATGTCTGCACGGCGGGAACCGGTCATGAGGCCATGGCGGTGACGGCGCAACTCAAACCTCACCTGGCTCTGGTCGATATCGCTTTGCCGGAGGTCAGCGGCGTGGATTTTTTGCGGTGAGTGCGAAAGAACCATCCGCAAACTCTGGTCATCATGCTTTCCTCCTTTGAGGCACTTTCCACCGTTGCGGACGAGGCCCGGGAACTCGGAGCCTATGATTATTTCAGCAAACCGCCGGATTTTTCGGAACTATTAGACAAAGTCGATCAGGCGATGGCCTGAAGCCTGGATTTCCCCCTCCCTTTGCAAAAATAAATACTACTCTTCTAGGAAAAATTTTCCCAACCGGAAAATTCGTTCCGCTCATTTCAGAAAAAGCCAGCGTCCCTTAAAAATCACAGGAAATTATCCCCCCTTTATCAGCGGTTTTTAAAATTCTATGCCTTGCAGTTCCGCTGGCATCCTTTTTGCTCCTCTTCCAATAAACCATTCAATCGTCAAATTTCCCACATCGGATCGGGCTAAAGTATTTTTTTCTCCGTTCCGTTAGGATGGACACTTCTACCTTACATGAGGAACATTATGTTCAGCAGACTGCAGGCGGCATTCCCAATATTGTCAGAGGACGTCCCCGTCGATCGTTGGGTCAAGAAAATATTTCCCTGGAAAACAGATCGAGAAATTTCTGCAACAACCACTCTGGATAACAGGGAGTGCTATCGGCTGGACACAACAAACCTTCCTCCTCTGGACGCTACGCTGGTATCCCAAAGCGGAGCCATCATCGACATCCACATTTTAGACCTGAGCGCCGGCGGCTTATCCGGGACGGTTTCAGCCCCTGAACCTCTATATAAGGGTCAGGTCTTGACTCTGGTGTTTGTCCTGCCCCTGGAAGATCTAACGCTTATTAAAACGGAAGCCAACCTGATCCTGGTCAATACACAGAACCCCGACTCGACGGTTCTCCGTATAGAATTTTCCAAAACTTTGGATTCCAGGCAAAGGGACCTGATTCACGGGTTCATCGTCACAAAACAACTTGAAATGATCAGGCAACTGAAGGGCTGGGGAATGTCGTGAGGCGGGTCTATAACTAAGAGATCAGGAGGCAAACAAGGCATCGACGAAGCTCTTGGGATCGAACTCCTGCAAATCTTCCACTTTTTCTCCAACGCCTATAAAGCGCACCGGCAGTTTTAATTCGCGGGTGATATTGAATAAAACACCGCCCTTGCCGGTGCCGTCCAGTTTGGTCATCACCAGACCATCGATAGCCATCGCCTCGTGAAACAGCTTGGCCTGGGAAACGCTGTTTTGGCCTATTGTGGCGTCCAGAACCAGAAGTGTTTCGTGGGGTGCGCCGGGCAACACCTTACCGATCACGCGCTTGACCTTTTTCAACTCCTCCATCAAATTGGTATTGGTCTGCAACCGTCCTGCGGTATCGATGATCGCCACGTCCATTTTGCGTGTCACCGCCGCCTGCACAGCTTCGTAGGAAACTCCTGAAGGGTCCGCTCCAGCTTTCTGATGAATACAGGGAACCCCCACCCTATCGGCCCAGACCAACATTTGCTCGACAGCGGCGGCGCGAAAGGTATCTCCAGCACCCAACAGCACTTTTTTACCGTCATCTTTCCATTTTTGCGTCAATTTGCCGATGGTCGTGGTTTTCCCGGAGCCATTCACGCCGATGACCAGCACCACATGCGTGGGCTCGACAAATTTACGGCCCTCGCCCTGATGCTCTTCGAGAATCCGGACCAGCACCTGCTTCAAGGCTTCCTTCACCCCATCCTGGTTGCGGATACGGCCATCCTCCACGTCCTTTTTCAATTCATTGAGGATGTAGTGGGTGGTATCAACTCCAACATCGGCGGTGATCAGCACCTCCTCCAATTCCTGCATGAATTCCGGCCCTACCCTCGCCTCTCCGAGAACAATATTTTCAATGCCGCCGGCGAGAGCGTCCCTGGTTTTGGTCAATCCGGATTTCAAACGGGAAAAAAACCCCGATTTCTTTTTCTCGACCACTTCCTCTGTCTTTCCCTGATCACTCATTCCCGTCGCTCCAATAAAACTACAGCTCATTCCTCGAACAACTCCGAGACCCAAAGCTCTTATAATATAACTGCCAATGAACCAAGCATCTTTACAAGTTGAACGAACGATGTCAAGATGAAACCCGAACATCTCCCTACGGATTGTGGAAGTCGATCTTCCAAAAAATCAATGCTTCTCACAAAAATTCCGGAAACCAAATGAATAATGGCAATTACACAATAATTTTCTAACCATTCCCCTTCAGGCTAAAGATTCGGGGAGTCAGTTAAAGTTTTAAGAAAAAATATCCGCTAGGGTAATCAGTGGTCTTATAGTCGAGTTGTGCCTTACGCACCCCCCCATCTTTCGAGGATTTCCATGAAAGTTGCCGTATGTAATTCCGTTGGCATCGATGCTGATGGCTATGCCATGATCCACTCGCCCAGCCGATGGACCAACAGCACGAAAGATTTGAATATTTTCACCTATTATCCCTGGCAGTTAGCCTATTGTTCTTCCATGCTGAAAAGGGACACCGATCATGAAGTCCGGTTTTTCGACGGCTGTCTGGACAAACTTGACCACCAGGCTTTCGTGGATAAAGTTTCCGAATTCGGACCGGATTATCTCATCATGGACTGCGCCACGCGCACCATAGAAGCGGACAGCCGCTTCGCCAGGGAAGTGAAACGCCTGTTCGGCACCAAATTGATCTTCTGCGGACCGCATCCCACGACCTTCCCTGAAGAAGTGAGCGAATACGCAGACTACGTGATTCTAAGAGAATACGAACTGGCGGTAAAGGATATCCTCCAGGGAAAAGACCGTAACGATATTCTGGGGTTATACCCCAACACCAACCTGCGTCCTCCCCTGGATGTCAATGATCTGCCGTTTCCGGAAGATGACGATGTGTCCCGACTGGATTACGGCATGCCCGGCGAACCCTCCAGCGAATATCTTGAAATCCAAGCCTACGCCTTGCGCGGATGCCCATTGTCCTGCACATTTTGTGTCTGCGGTAACATTTCCTACGCCCACCCCAACTGGCGACCGAGAAATCCGCAAAATGTCGTGCTGGAGTTACAAACCCTGCGCGCCAAATACCCGCAGCTGGAAGGCATCTTCTTCGACGATAAAGTTCATAACGGCAGTAAAAAATACATTCTCGAATTGACCAAGGCCATCCGTGAAAACGGTTTGGACGATTTAAAATACGATGTCATGTGCGGCCAGTGGCCGATGGATGAAGAGGTTCTGGACGCCATGAAAAGCGCCGGCTATTATATGGTGCGCTTGGGCATTGAAACCGCCGGCGAACACGCCGCCCGTGGCATGGAGTTGATGAAAAAATTCAACGTTCCACGCCTCAAGCAATTGATGAAGCACGGCACCAGCATCGGGCTGAAATTTTATGGGACATTTACTTTCGGCGGTGAAGGTTCGACCGACGATTGCGATAAAAAAACCCTCGACTTGATCCGCGAAATGATCGACCGGGAGCTGTTGTGGCGGTTCCAGCTTTCCATCAGCACACCGCAACCGGGAACTCCCTTTTTCAATCGCATGAAAGCCCAGGGTTATCTGCGCGATCTCGACTGGAAACACTTCGATGGCGGCAACCATTGCGTGGTGGATCGTCCCGAATACCCGGCAGAGCAGGTCATGAAAAACTTTCGTGAAGCCGAAACGCTGTATGAAGAAGGATTCAACAAGCGCTATTCGAAAACGGCAAAGGATAATTTTAAATCCCTTTCCATCGATTCCACCGATGACATCCTGGTTTTCCGAAGTTCCCGGATGAAACAGATGAACGATGTGGTCGGGTCCCTTGCCAGTCAGTTTTCCAGGAATAGAATCACCACCCTGGCACAACCGGGTGTGGAAAATGAGTTGCGGCAAAACCCCAAGATCAATGAAGTGTTGCTCTATGAAAACGGCCACTTCAAAAACAACTCCTTTCCTGCAAGTTTGATGGACCGTTTACAAAAAAGAGCTTTTGCCATGGGCGTGATCCCCTACAACAATATCTCCGGCAACGGTTATGCGGACGTTAAAGCCATCGCCAACCGGATAGGAATCAAACGACTGGTGGCGGTGAATATTGAAGGCAAGGTTTTCGATCTGGACAATCCCGGCGATCATGGAAGATCGCATATTTAGGAGACCTGTCCATATAAAGAGTTAAAAATATTTTAGGCATTAAAGAAAAAATTAAATCCCTCCTCACCTCAATCCGTTGCCCTGTGGGCACTCCTCCAATGAAGGAGAGGAAGAAACCCCTTCTCCTCTTTGGGGAGAAGGCTGGGATGAGGGGATTAATACCTTTTCCCTATTTTTAAGTTTTATGAAGCCGTCTCAAAACATAAAAAAAATTCTCGTCATCCGGTCCGCCACCCGGATCCTGAACCAAACCCTGAATAGCCTCAAACAGGAGTTTCCCGATGCCAAAATCACCGTCCTCGCGCCTCAAGGCGTGGAGGCCGTCGTCGCTCAGGACCCCTTGGTCGATGTCGTACTGACCATCGGCAACCATCGCCGAATGGGTGTTCTCAACTATGGCCGCGCTCCTCTTGAAAAACTGCGGAAGCAAAAATTCGATCTCGCCGTTGCTCTCTACAATGTGGACCACGGGCTGGGCTACTCCAATATCGATCTTCTCGCCTGGGCATCCAAAGCAAAAACCATTCGCGGCTACAACTCGCGCGGGACCTATGTGGACTTGAGCGGCAGAAATATTCTGAAAAAATGGTTCCTGGAAAAAACCACCCTCTTCTGGGTGGGCCTCAATTATATCGCGACCGCACTATTATTTTTTTGCATCAGCCTGGGGCTGATCGGCGAATGGTGTTTCCGTAAACTTTCTTCCCCTAAAAAAAATACCCGTAAAAAAAACGCCAGCCCCCGAAAGCGGCATGAGCCCCCCATTGCCGCTCCTGAGAAAACCTCCAAAGTATTGACCCTGGTCTGAACGCCTCATGAAAATCGTCGTCGCCAATTCCGTAGGAGTCGATGCCAATGGCTACCATATGGTGCATGTTCCTTCCCGTTGGTCATTAGGAGTCAAAAACTTCACCAATTGCGGCTATTACCCCTGGCAGTTGGCCTACACGTCTGCCTTGCTGAAGAGGGAAACCGATCATGCGGTCAAGTTTCTTGACGGCGTGCTCAAGGGTTGGGACTTTGAAACCTACTTCGCGAAACTCACGGAGGAGCGCCCGGACTGGCTTATTATGGAAAGTTCTTCGCGCACCATCGACGAAGACCTGCGCCTGGCTAAGGCGGCGAAGCAGGCGTTTGGCACGCGGTTGATCTTTACCGGACAGCACCCGATGGCGGAACCAGAGGACGTTTTAAAGGTCGCCGATTTCGTTTGCCAGGGAGAATTCGAATACGCCGTTCTCGATTTGATTCAAGGAAAAGACCCTCAGCATATTTCAGGAGTTTACCCGAACGGCAACCGAGAACTTCTGGCCATCGACTCGTTACCCTACCCTGAAGATGATGACATCAGCCGTCTGGACTATCACGAACCCAACTGCCGCTACCGGCAAATCCAGATGTACGCTTCCAGAGGCTGCCCGCGCCGGTGCAACTTTTGCGCGGCGGCGACGCTCTATTACGATGAATTGAACTGGCGCCCAAGAAACGTCGCCGATGTGGTCGGGGAAATCCGTCAGCTGAAAGAAAAATATCCGGAAATGGAAGGCGTATTTTTTGACGAAGAGGTTCACAACATCAAGCGAAGCTTCAATATCGCCCTGGCCAAAGCCATTCGCGCGGCGAATCTCGATCACCTGAAATACGAAGCGCTTTGCGAATACGTTTCCCTCGATGAAGAAGCGCTTAAAGAAATGCGCAAAGCCGGATACTACAAAATTCGTTTCGGTATCGAAACCGCCAGCGATGTCGTTGCAGAAAAAATGACGCTCGGGAAAAAACACCATCCCGATAAACTGCTGTCGATCCTGAAATTTGGTAAGAGTATTGGTTTTGTGTTTTACGCAACCTTCAGTGTTGGCGGGCTCGGCTCCAGCCGGGAAGAAGACCAGAAAACCGTCGACCTGATTTACGAATTGACCCGCCAGGGGCTTCTCGACGAAGTGCAGGTTTCCATCAACACGCCGCAACCGGGAACGGATTTTTATAAAAGCTGTGTGGAAAATTCGTATCTGAAAACCGGCATCGAGTGGCAGGATTTCGATGGCAACGGCCATGTGGTGGTGGATTACCCGCATTATCCGGCGGAGGAAATCCAGAAAATGTTCAAAAAGGCGCTGGAAGCCTTTGACCGTGGAAAAAGCGACGCCAACGCGTCCCAGTTTTTGACCGCCGCAAAAACATCATCAAAAATAATTCCCGATCACTCCCGCGTCCTCATCCTGAGAAGCGTGCGCCCGTGGATGATCCACCTGATTCTGCAATCCCTCGATCCCCTGAAAAATTCCACGGTGGACCTGCTCGGTCAGGATGTGGTGATGGATGACTTGCAGGGCAACCCGCGCGTGAACCAGTTATACTCCTACGGCCAAGGGTTCTTTTCCGCCGACACCTTCCCCTCCCCTTTGGCCGATCAACTCATCGCCAACCATTACGACTTCATACTGGTGCCGATGGCCAACAATCATCTGGACGGCTATCAAAACGTGCTAGAGGTGGCCCATTTGATCCAACCAAAAAAACTACTTGCTGTATTTCCCGAAGGAACGTTTCAAGAGTTGAATTCCTCCTCCCAAAAAGAAAAAAGCCTTTTTATTACAGCTCCGTAAAATTTTGGACTTTTTCAGCTACATGTAAGATGTTATAGAAGCCGATATATAACAGCATCTTCAATCAAGGTGCCATTTATTACGTTTTGTGTAAGTCTTATTTCACTAATTTCTGGGCCAGTGCGAATCATTATTTTCAGAATATTAACAAGAGGATTATCTTCCATCATTAACAATACATCGTTAATATCTAAACCCGGTAGATTTCCTCCTATTCTCGCATATACTTTTTGAATTACTAAGTATGCCTTCTTTGGGCCATTTTTGATTTCCTGTGGTAAGGAGAAAACAAGTTTCCAGTCAGAGTCATCTGAAAAGAAAAACCAGAATGCAGCATCTACCTTAATATTTGCTTTATCTAGTTCTCTAAGCAGTTGTTTTCCAGAGTCTATAGATTCTTTACTTATATCTTTTGTTACCATTGTTTTTTTATCCAAGGCAAGATGCCATTTTTTCTACTAGTGCATGCTTTATAAAGATCTTTAGCCTCTAAAGCAGTAATCGTTAGTCTATATCGTGAATCTTCTTTCCAATCCTTGACTACTAACCAATTGTTTTGGAGCTCACGATTTGATTCCGTAGCTTTTTTGAGAGCAACAGACAAACTAGAGAGCCCTATGAGTTGTTGTAAATTGTGTGTGTAGGATTGGATTGTTTCATTTTTATCTGGAAAATCGTGGCGTTTCGTTTGTTTTGCGATACAAGCCTTTAATGAGCATTCGATAGCGTACCCCATTAGGTAATAGGCACCAGAATACAAACGATTAGACAAGAGAGCATAGGCTTCTCTTTGACGAAGCTTGGTTAGTTCTTGAAATTGTAGTCGGTTCACTTAGACCTCAAGTATCGTCTAACAATTATTATTTTGGTTACTATTGATAGCTTGAGAATTATATCACACCCCATAAAACCTCCTTTACAGCATATTCTGTTGCACCTCCGAAAAGTACGATCGTCCGATAGCTGATTGTCGGGCAGGAGTTAAGCATAAAAACATCAAGTCGTTTTGGGCGTTTCCGGCGGGTTGGGATTGGGGTTCACCATGTTCTTCTTGAGCAGAATATCGATCTTGCCTTTATCGCGGCAGGCGATCGCGATGTCTATCAAGCCATCGCCGTCAAAATCTCCGGTGACAATCCCCTGCGGGTATTCATCGACCCGATGGTAAATGGGCGGGTAGGTGAAGGTTCCATCTCCCTTGCCCAGGGAAACGGAGATGGTGTCATCCGTCGAGTTGGAAACCGCAATATCCATGAGCCCGTCTCCGGTGAAATCCGCCGCCACCACAAACTTGGGGAAACTGCCCGATGCAAAATCCCGGAGCGTTCGGAACGTCTCGTCGCCATTATTGATGACCGCCGTCATCGCATGCAGGACATTGCTGGACGTTACCAGATCGCCATAGCCGTCGCCATTAACATCGAGATTGACAATGGTCAGGGGTTGACCGCCGCCTTTAAAAAGTTTGGAAGGCTTGAACGCCCCGTCGCCTTTGCCCCAAAGAATCTGCACCCCTCTATTCCCGGACCCCGCAAGAGCAACGGCGATATCCACATGCTTGTCGTGATTGTAATCCCCCAGAACCAGCGCCGTGGGCTGACCTCTCACCGGCATGCTTTTCGGGTCGTCAAATTTTCCATCGCCCTTGCCCATCAGGGTCACCACCTTGTGAAAACGCAAGGTGACGGCAAGGTCGGGAAACCCATCTTCATTGAAATCTCCCGCCGTTAAATTGATCGGGATCTTCCCCACATTCATTTTGACACCGCTATCTTGAAAACTTCCCAGGCGGGTGTTCATGAAAATCTGAATGTTCTGATCTTCGTAATTCAACACTGCCAGGTCCAGGTAGCCATCGAGATTAAAATCGGCGGCAACGATGCAAATGGGGTCCCTGTCGGTGGCAAACACGGTCTGGTCTTTAAACGTACCGTCTCCATTTCCCTTGAAAAATGAAAAGGTATGATCGCCGCTGTTGGTCACCACCAGATCCAGTATTCCGTCGCGGTTAAAATCGTCGGTGATCAAAAACGAAGGCTCGGCTCCCGCTTCCGTGGCAAAGGAAAGCACAAAAAGGGGAGGCATTTTTTCCTGAACTTTCGGTTCGGGGCACCCGGCAAGTAGAAAAGCCAGAATCAATAAACCATAAGGGAGAAGTTTTTTCATACGGATGGTTGGTCGCTTATAGCGGCTCAAAAATATCAAAATAGACAAACTTTTATTAGTTCTTACAAAACTTTTTCAAGCAAACACAAAGCATATCATAACGGTATGCAGGGCAACAAAATTATTCCCCGCCACCGTTCCGGCGCCAATCCAGAGCTTGTTCAAACAAACGTCTCTTTTCCTGGTGTCGTGCACTGTTTTATAAAATGTAAGGTCAGGGATGAGTTGATGCATCATGGGAAGGTTTGGGGACCAGTGATCCCCTGCGAGCATTGACCGCCTCATTCCTAAAATAAGACAGCATCCCCTTAAAAATATAATCGTGAAATTTCGCCATTAAAAACCAGTAGAGATTTCCCCAAAGCGGTTGAGGAATGAAATGCGCCCTGAGGGTCAGTTTCGTTTTATCGGTCCCCTGCGGAATGAGCGAAAATTGCAACCAGGACAGGCCGGGGGATAACATCTCTGCCCGTAGAAGCAATTCCTTATTCACTTCCAGTTTTTCCACTCTCCAGAAATCTACAGAATCCCCCTCGCGTAATTGGTTATCGTCCCTTCGCCCCCGGTTCAAACCGGGACCGCCCAACATCCTGTCTACGGCCCCACGGATTTTCCACAATAAATTGGCGGCGATCCAGCCATGCTTTCCGCCTACACGGCAGATGAGAGGGAACACCGTATCCGGCGGCGCGGAGATGTTTATCGAATGTTCATCGATCATAAAATTAGCGGATTCGTACTCGCAAAGGGGCATCAGATCCTTCATTCGCTCGGGGGAAACATCGCTCCAATGAGAAAACACGCGGGATTGCTCTTCCTTTTTAAGCGCCCATTCCACTGCTGTATTAAAATCCAGGGGTTCAAAGGGCAGTATCTTGTAAATGTCATTTTCCGTGCAGAGGACATCGGTTCTCAAACTATGCAGCAAGAGATAAGAAATATTAACCGGAACGGAATTAAAAAGATGAAGCCAGTAGGCATACAGACGGCACATCAAGCCCACTGGCAGGGGAACCCAGGAAACTTCAAACAGTCGGACGTTTTTGTTGAGAATTTTGGCGAAACGCTTGACAAGTTCGGTATAGGACAAGATGTCCTTTCCGCCTATATGGTACGCCTTGGTAGTCAGGTTGTCGGTTTCCAGGACGCCGACCAGATATTTGATCACATCCCGCACCGCAATCGGCTGGCATTTGGAGTCAAATTCAGTCAGGAATGGAATCCAGCGGTTGTGGGATACCAGAGATTTTAACAATTCGTAGGAAGCGCTCCCGGTTCCGAGAATGATAGCCGCCCTAAGGCGAATCACCGGAATGGTGCCGCTGGACAATATGCTTCCGACTTCCATCCTGCTTTTAAGATGCGAAGACAATCGCTCGTTCGTCTCACCCAATCCGCCCAGGTAAATGATCCTTTTGATCCCATTTTCCTCCGCCGCTTCAAGAAAATTTTTGGCGGCCTGTTTATCCCTTTCTCTAAACAGCTTATTTTTACCGCGCATGCTGTGAATCAGGTAATAGGCATAATCAACGTCCTTCAACGCCGCCCGCAATTCATCCTTGTCATGGCAATCGGCGTAGGCAACTTCAATTCTCGGGTGAACCAAAATGGCAGGCATGGTTTTACGGCGGAACATGCAGCGGACGATATAACCTCGGAAAATCAGTTCCGGAATCAAGCGGTGGCCGACGTAGCCGTTGGCCCCTGTTACCAGAACCCGGGTGTTTGCCGGCAATGGCTTGGTGGGGAGATCATCGCAATAATGGTAATTGACATTTTCCGGGTCCATACGCAAAGTATAGGCTTTGGCAGACAATCCGCAACCCTAAGAAGATAAATCTTTTATTCTGAAACCTTGCCATAAAAGAAAGGGTTGTGCCGCTTTTCCTCCCCCACTGTGGTGGCGGGGCCGTGCCCTGGAAACAGGCGGTAGTGGTCCGGAAACGTGAGCAGGCGGGTGGTGATTGATTGAAACAGCCCCGGCCAGGAAGCGTTGGCCCGGCCCATCGACCCCGCAAATATGCAATCCCCGGAAAAAATGGATTCTCCGACCTGGTACGAAACCCCTCCCTGAGTATGGCCCGGAGTGGCTAAAATTTTAATTTCCAGGTTTCCCAACGGGAGGATTTCGCCATCGGCGACAGTGCGAAGATCGCGACTACCGGAAGGACGCGGTTCTTTTTTATCGATCCACGTCGGGCAATCATATTCCCGGTCCAAAACACTGAGCCCCGCGGCATGATCGGGATGCGAATGCGTGAGCAGAATTTTTGAAGGACGGACGTTCAGTTCTACGGCTTTTTTGATGACCACATCAGGGTTGGCCCCGGTATCGATAATCGCGGTTTCCCGGGTATCCCGGCAAATCAGCAGATAACACGTCACCGGATACATTCCCATGAACACGTTAAGACAAATCAGTTCAAAGGGACCCGGATCTGGAGAAATTGCATTAGGAACCCAGGCCTCTTTAGCAATCACAACGAGAGAAGGCCCATGCAGATCCAGGGCATCGGCTATTTTCAGGAGGACGGTGTCATCGGGGATGTACTCATAGCTCTCCATCCGGCGAATGGCATCCGGGGAAATGCCTACCGACCGTGCCAAATCATTTTGCGACCAGGATTTACCGTCCCGCGCTTTTTGCAAAATATCCCCGAACTCGTCTTCCAGTTGCGCCATCCGATGTTCCCTTTCAATGAAAAATTATCCCTAATCTCCCAAAGATACAGAAAATCGGATGCGGAAACTATTCCTGATTTTCCGCAGGATGAAGAGCAACTGCAGTTTCAGGCGTTTCCTTGCCTTTAAAATCCGTCACTGTGAACCAATAAACCTTGCCCACCATAATGCCCCCGCCCACCATGTTGCCGGCGGTCACAAACAATTGATTATGAAAAAACCCCGCCAGCGAAATTTCCGGCCCATGCGGAAGAAACATCGCCATGCTCAATAAACTTTGATTGGCGATGCTGTGTTCAAATCCGCTAGCAATGAAGGCAAACAGGCACCAGAAAATCATGATCAGCTTGGCCGTATCGCTCTGGGTTCTGAGGGATACCCAGACCGCAAGACAAACCAGCCAGTTGCAAAGAATCCCCCGTAAAAAAGCTTCTGTCGCCCCCAGATTCATTTTCATAGCGGATGCTTTCAGGATCAGCGCCTGGGCGTCCCCCGTCAGACTGCCACCGCTAACCACCAGCCAGCCAAGAAACACCGAACCCAGCAAATTGCCCAGAAAACACAGGGCAAATAAAATCAGGATCGAACGGACCCCCACCTTTTTGCTCAGTTGGCCCACCGCAAAAACCATGTTGTTTCCGGTAAATAATTCAGATCCGGCAAAAATCACCAAGCTCAAGGCGATTCCAAAACACGCGCCCATGATAAGTTTCAGGTAAGCCTCCCCACCGCCTGCGGCAATAGGCCCCCCCACCGAAAAAATCAAGACAATCCCAAATCCCAGATAAATGCCTGCCAAGGCAGATAACAGCACGTAACCCAAGGGAGACCGTTGCATGTATTGGATTTTATTTTCCGCAACCTCTGTGATTTTATTTATCTCTTCTGCAAACACAGAAAAACCCTCCTGTTTTGTATGAAGCGTTTATAAAGATTTTTGGGGAATGGGAATTTCAGAGCGAACCGATTCCTCCGTTTTTTTTCCCACAATTTTTCTTTTCCTTTGCCCCTTGACCCGATGCATCTTTTCACGAGTGTGGTAGGGAATGATTTGTTCCAAAACTCCGGGCAAAAGATCGCAGGGAATATTTTCCATGATCTTCACCGCCAGCTTGGGATCGGGCCCGGCCCGCCCGCCCACAAAAATATCCACCCCGTCCACTACCTGACCTTTGAATTTAATCCTTTTGCCGAGCAAGCCAATATCGGCGACCAAATGGTTGCCGCACCCTGCCGGGCAACCGGACCAGTGCATGGTGATGGGGGACGTGTCGCTTAAAGATTTCTCCAGTTTTGTTGCGACTTCCAGTGCCCGCCCCTTGGTCTCAATGGCCGCCAGATGGCAATAGTCACTGCCCACGCAACTCACCAGGCCCCGCATGATGCTGGAAGGATGGTAATCCAGTTCCTTAAGGAGAGGTTCCTCGAGAAGGTCACCCAGGTTTTTATCCGATACGTTCGGAAGGATCAGAGCCTGCGCAGGGGATATGCGGATCTCGCCGTTGCCATAACGCTCCGCCAATACCGCCACCTGTTCCAGCTTTTTGCCCTGGATGCGGCCCACGGGAATTTTTAATCCGACATAATTCATCGACGGTTGTTTTTGCCGGTAAATCCCAATATGCTCCGAGATTTGCGCATTCCTCATTTCCTTTTCGGCATACTGAAGATGCCGCTTAATTCTTTTCTCCAATTCAGCGCGAAATCGATCGACTCCCCACTCATCGAGCAGGAAGGCCAAGCGGTTCTGGGCCCGGTTCTCGCGACTGCCATGATCCCTGAATAGCAGTATCACTGCGGCGCAAACTTCCACCACTTCATCAGGCATCACAAAAATATTCAGACAGGAAGCCACCCGGTATCCCCCTGAACCCAGTGTTCCGCCAGCCAGAACGTTAAATCCCAAAACCGGCTTTCCGTTCTCTTCCTTGCTTGCGGGAACCAGAGCCAAGTCCTGAGTTTCCGCATGCAGGCAATTGTCGGGGCAACCGGTGATCGCGACATTGAACTTTCTGGGCAGGTTGGTGAATTCCCGGTTTTCAATAATATGCTCCGTCAAAGCCATAACCTCTGGTGACGCGTCCAACAATTCTTTAGGGTGAATGCCAGCCACAGGGCATCCCATGATATTACGCACATTGTCCAGGCCCGTCTGGGCAGAAGTAAGGCCGATCATTTCCAGCAGTTCAAACACTTCAGGAATGTTTTCTATTTTTAAATGACGTATCTGCAACTGCTGGCGGGTGGTGATATCGATGACTCCGTTACCAAAACCCTGAGCAATCTGAGCCAGAACTTTTATCTGATAGGAAAACGTATGTCCGTTTGGAATCCGCACCCGCAGCATGAAAAAGCCCGGAGTCGGGTTCCTTAGAAACAGCCCATACCATTTCAAGCGTTGGACATCGTCTTCACTGATGGCTTCCCACCCCTCTTCAGCAAAGCGACGAAGGTCATGTTTAATGTCCAAACCGTCCTTTTCCAACTTTATGCGCTCAATCTTATTCAACTCAAATTCCTCTTTAAATTCTCAAAACGGATTTTTTAACTCCAAGACTGGAAGAATTACAATTTTCGTGCCATGTAGGAGCCACCCCTGTAAGGCCTTTATTCTTAGCCGACCGGGGACAGGCGATGAAATGAAAAGGAGTTTTGTGCCTAAGAATGAATCAGGGATTTTTCATTCTGCCCTAAAATACATCAGGCAAAACCAATTTTCCATAGAGGGGGGAGGGATCAAAAAAACCGGACCTTATAAAATAATCAAAGCGGAAAATTATTTTTTCGAGATTAAACTGTTAATATATTGTAAAATAAGGAGGTAGATAGCTCCAAGAAGTCATCTGCCGTTATAAATTGATACGAACTTCACACAGGAAGAATTATGGATACCGTCGACCAATCATTTGGTTTTCTATCAAATCTCAACCTAACGATTCCTTTGAGTCAGATCGCCATATTTTGTGCGTTGAGTGCGCTTTGCCTGATTGTCGGCAAACATAAAATTGGAACTTTAATGGCCTATGGATTTTTATTCTACTGGGTATTCATATTGAACCAGGGGTTTTTTATGAAAAATTTAGAGAAAACGGCCGGCGGGGTTTACATATATGGCGCTATTGGTTTTGTCATGGCTCTGATAGGATTTGTGGGATTTTTGAAAAAAACCGAGTGATTTTTTTTCAGACTAATTTTCACACCTCTGTTTAATACCCCCTCCTCCTGATTCCATTTAGCGCATCCGTTTCCTGAACTCTCCTCAGAATACTTAACGCCCGATTAGACAATAAAATATCCAGCACAAACAAGCCCTTTAATTCCCATGACCCTGATCAGCGATTGAAAAATCACCCGCGCCATCGCGTGAAACGGCTAAAAAACTCTCGATGCCGGGCGATGAATCGATAGGTAAATTCCGTCGCCGAAGCCACTCCAAAAATATTTCGATACAACCAGAGAGGCCAACGGTGGGTGGAATTAAATGCCAGAGCGAGGCACACAGCCTCCGCCCCTTCATAAACAGCTCCGTCCGGTTGAACCAGCTGAACGGAAGATTGAAATTGTTGTGGAGAAATTTCAGGAAACAGGTGAGCCGCTTCCTGAGATGAAATGGTATCGACCCGATCCCCACTCAGATGGTTGTATCTGCCCATCCAACGGCGGCATAAATCGCAATCGCCGTCATAAATGAGAACTGGCCTGTTTTTTGATTTCATTCTGGCCTCTACAAGAATATGGGGAAATCACCCTACCCCCCCTCTTAACCGCCAGTGTGTCGGTTGGCTTTGATTGAGGTTGCCCACATAAAATAATGACATCTGGAAAACTTCTTCATGCTCCAGACAACACGGTTTCCTGATTCCTCTGTTTTTCGCCTGCCACCCCCACGGGTATTGATTATTGCCGCCATTGCAGGAAACATGATCGATTTAGTTTACGAAAATTATAATGTTAAAACCACTGTCTTCCCAATTATACCAGGCAGAAAGCACATTTACAGGCAACACGATGCTTTCCGTTTAAGGAAATCAGGGTCTATCGGTAGATAGATATTCTTTCCGATCGCATCTTCTGGGTTGCGTTCCCTTGATCCGTAGGGTATTTTTCTAGGTTCGTCCCTGCATCATTGTGACTGCCCGGTACTTACAATTTGAAACCGTGGGCATTAACGGACATTCATGGGTTTATTAACTTACTTCAGGAAGATTACAAATGGCTGATTTTACCCGCGAGGAAGTTGAAATTAAATTGGCGGAAATTGCTGCGGCCTTGGAGGCTGAGGAAGCCGAAGAAGAGTTCGTAGAAGAAATCGAGGTCATCGAAGAGGTTGAGGAAACCGATGCAGAAGATGGAGAGGAACCCCCAACGGATACGGATACTGAAGGGTCGTCGGAAGAAGTGGTGACGGCTGAAGAAGAAGAAATTGAGGAGGAGCCAGAGAATTTCCCTTTGAAGGGATGTGATCTGTCTGGACTGGATTTGTCGGACCTCAATTTTTACCGGACAAATATGAGTGAAACCAACCTCACCGGAGCCAATCTCTCAGGAACCGACCTTTCAGGAGTTACGATGGAAAGAGCCATCTTGAAAGGTGCTGACCTGACAGACGCTAATCTGACAGACGCCATAATGCCCTATGCGGATCTGGTTCAGGCGCGACTTGAGGACGCCAATCTTGAGAGAGCGGTGCTTTCCTATGCCGATTTGAGTGAAGCCACCCTGGATCGAGCCAACTTGCGTAGATCCAAGTTCATCGAAGCCAACCTGACCGGCAGTCAATTAAACGAAGCCTCTTTTGAATACGCCGAATTCTCCAGAGCCACTCTTAGGGGAGCAAAAATCGTAGAATCCGACCTCAGCCGGGCAAAATTTAACGGTGCCAACTTGCAGGAGGTGGATTTCACAGATTCCCGCCTCAGTATGGGGGTGTTTTTTGAGGCCAATTTTACGAAGGCCATTTTGAACCGGGCAAAGATCAAAGGCGCTAAGCTGGTCGGAGTCGATTTCACCGAAGCATCCATGCCCAGGGCAGATTTCACCAATGCGGACCTGACAGAGGCGAAAATACACAATGCGGATCTAACCCGCGCCAATCTCAATGGCTGCATTCTAAGAAGAACGCACCTTGAAAACTCCAACCTCATGGAGGCGAACCTCAATATTGCCGATCTCACCGGGGCAAACCTGGTAAACGTCAATTTGAGCGGCGCGGACCTGGGCCGTATCAAACTCAAAGGAGCCAAACTCAATGGCGCAAGCCTCAGTAAAGCCAACCTGAAAAAGGCCAAACTGAACGATGTGGAACTCGTGCAGGCAGACTTGAGCGGAGCCCACCTTGTAGGCGTGGATTTAACCAACGCAAAACTGGAGGGGGCCGACTTGAGCCGGGCGGATCTCACCGAGGCCATTATGGAGGGAGCCGACTTGAAGAACGCCTTCCTCACCGGAGCCGTCATTCAAAATGCCAACCTTACCGGAGCCAATCTGGAAGGAGCCGATATGGCGGGAACGAAACTGTTAAAATCAGACCTCACCAGGGCCAATCTAAAGGGTGCGGACCTCCGCAGGGCTGATCTGGAACATGCCAATCTGTCCCATGCTGATTTCAGTCATGCCAAACTGACCGGAAGCAAACTTGCAGACGCAAATTTCACTGCGGCCAATCTGACCCAAGCCGATTTAACCCATGCCGATGTGACGGATACAGATTTCTCCGACGCGACGGGATACCAGCCCAAAACCTAAATCCCGGTTTTTCAACTCCTCGCTTTCCGCAACTAAAAAGAATTCCGCATTCCGAAAAATAATCATTGAAAATTTCTCAAACTAGTTGAAAATAATATATATACCCTTTATTTCAAGAATGTGAGTTTTTCACAGTTGAAGCTATTTTTACCGCTACTCGAAAGGCAAAATTCATGATCCGGGTTCTTCTGGTTTGCATGTTACTGGTTCTCCCCCTTTTTTGGACCTCCCAATCCCATGCCGGAGCATTGGAGAAGGAATTAAAGGAAAGTATTAAATACCTGGAAGAAATACCTGAAGTAAAGTGGGTTAAAGTAAATAAAAACAGTGTCATTGTTGGATGGAAAGGCCTGCCTTCCCAATTCAACCTGATCAATACAGAAGCCGCCCTCAAGGCCACCCAAGCCACAGGTAGAACCGTTGATATCTGGGCGGTCCGACACACCCAGAAGAAATGGATCATAGGAACTCGCCCTTACCTTTGCAAAACCACCGCCAGCAGAGGCATGGTCCAGGAAACTTCCTGCAACTTTTAAGGTTGATAAATAGTTCTTCAAAGGACTCCTCCGGTTGGAATAATATGAAAAAACCTCTTCCTTGAATTCATCCCGCCCCCTCCCTCAAGGGGTTATGAATCACGCAACAGTTCCCTCTGAATAAAATTTTTTAAAGCTTTTTCGTGGTTTTTTGTATCTAAATACCGACCGGACATTTTCTTCCTGCATGGACGTTGAAAAATATGCATAAAAACGATACCGCCACAGTTGCTTTTTTATCCAGGGACAAGGCACGGCCCCTGACCCTCAAGGAAGTTCTGCGCCTTAGGGATGGTCTGGAGAGTCCCAGGGGGAATATCCCTGGATATCCAGTACAAATTGTTCTACCCAATTTCAACCGCAAGGGATCAACGATTTTATGTACGAATTGATGTTTCTTTTTTGAATTCACCCAACGAAAAACGGCAATGGAAAAACTGGAAGCAGTCCAAAAGGTTTTGCGGTTTTGTGAAACCACCCGGGAATGGATGACTCGCGAATATTCTGTTTATTTCGATGATTTTGACGAACAAAACGTCGATGATTATGAAGCCGGCGGGTACGGGGATCTGGCGGATGCGATCATTGAGAAGGGTATCCAGGGTTCTATCATCGAAAAGGAGGATGTGGAGGAATTTCTACCCTGAAAAGGTCAAGCGTTTTGGAGAAAAACGCCGACCACATCTTCATATTGAAGTTCTATCTTGTCCTTAATCATCGGCAAATACAAGCTCTCTGGAAGACCTATAATTTTCCACGATTTGGGGTCTAAAGGAGGAATTACGGCTTCTCCGCTACTTCCAAACTTCATGGAATAAGCAATGGCATCTGCCAGATTGACCACCGCTGTTTCCTGAGCGTAATTTTTACTTTTTTCTGGAGAATGGTGGAAGGTGACGGATTCAACCAGCCTGTTGGGAAGGTTCCATGCCTTTAACAACTCGCCTCCAAGCTCCGCATGATCAAATCCAAAAGTTTTTTGTTCTTCACTGCATAGAAGCTCGCCAGATGCTCCCGCCTGCTTAAAAGTTTCCGCAGTTTCATCTGGGACTTTGGTGCAAAAAACCAGCCGGCCAATATCATGCAACAGACCGGCCACAAAAAACCTTTCAACATTATACTCGCCGCTCAAAGCCGCAATGGATCTAGCCGCAAGCCCGGTGGCAATGCTGTGACGCCAAAAGGATTCCATATTGATCAGACCGCTGGGAATTCCCTTGAACTGGCCCATCACGGATGTCGCAAGAACCAATTGTGCCAATTGATCCGTCCCGATGATGGTCAAAGCATGGGTAACTGTTTCCACCTCAGTGGAAAAGCCGTAAAACGCGCTGTTAACAATTCTGAGGAGCCTTGTGGTCAACCCCGGGTCAATACTGATGATTTCACCGATGTCATCGAAGGTACAGTCAGGATCTTCTATTGCGGCGTTCAACTTATAAAAAATATACGGCATCGTTGCGAGCTGATCATCCCCTTGAATCAGTTCGGAAATATTCATTCCATTCTTTCTTTAAATCAGCAATATAACTTTATTAGTAAAATATCGACCTGAATTTTCCCAAAACCCTTTCGCCTTTTTAAAACAGGAAACAGATTGGAGCCACTTTGAAATCTTTTATAAAACCGGAGCTTAAAAAGCCCCTAAAAGATAAAGCCAGATCAAACCAGAGTCAAGTTTTATCGTTGCAAGAAGGCGTTATAAAGTTATCCCATACAGCCATAAATTCTTTCTGACAAGGGATAGTTCCTTTTGAGGATACTCGATTTTAAAAATGAACAGAAGATAGCCTATATTGACTTGTTTAAACAATCTAATGCCATCTCCAAACAAAGTTCTCTCGATACGAAAATGACAGCAATAGAATGCTTGAAAGTTAAAAAAAAGGGGAGCGGTTTGATGCAGAGTTGCGAGGTGGTTAAATCTTTATACTGAGTATATAAATGAGGTAGGCAGAACTTCCTATTGCCACCGCAGGTCCTCCAAAAACCTTAAGCATGGCATTCATGGAGAGCTTTTTTACCAGGTCTTTTTCCTTTATATTACTGATTAAAAATGTAAAACCTTTGCGTTTCTTAAAAATCATTTTAACGGGTTGCGCATGCTCTTTTTCTTGAATTCGAACCGGCTCAGCTTGCAGTCCGATGCCAACAATTTGGGCTCCCCTTTCCAACTCTCCGGCATCCAAAAACCCATCTTGATTTCGGTCGAAACGGGTTTGTAGCTGTAGATCTTTCTCTATACTTTTTTTGGCTCGCAAAAATTGTGCAAATTTTAATTTATTTCTCTACACAGGCTTGATGCCCGATTCAGCGTACCCGAGAATATAAACCGATTCCCCCGGTTGAAAGCACCATTCTACAAACCGATATTTTTGAGAAAATAACCCGGAAGAATTTTTCAATTTAAATACCTTCAATTTTTCTTCGTTCTGCTGCAACACCGAAATCAGCCGCTCCGGCAGGGATAAAAAAGTGTCGGATCGAGTTTGAAACTCTTCCACCCTTCCCCGCCGCAGCAGACGGTCGAGGATTCCTTTTTCAAACTCAGCGGAACTTTCGCAAACCGAGATCAACTTGGGTAATTCGTCGTATCTTTGCTTTAAAATGACGTCGATGTTCGCCCACGACTTTTGAATATTTTCTTTCAGCGATATCAAACCGTTATAAATGATAAAAAAATACCCAATGAGGGCCGCTGTTGCGAATAAAAAAACTCCAAAAATGATGATACCTGATGGCTCCATTTCCCCTCCTCGATTTAAGGCATCCCTTGTAACCAGGTAAAGCGGGGGTCGCCCAAACAACCCTGACTCTCAATAATTTCTAGCCCAAAGTTGCTAAAACCACCCTAATAGGTTACCATAGATGCTAGATATTACTATAAATTTTTCAATGAGTTACATAAACACCCGGGTTGAAAATTGAAACCAATTTATTAAAAGATAGAAGGGAAATGCGCTATGGATCAAATCAAGTTTTACATGGAAGAATCGATTTTAAAAGTCAATCCCGGTGCTACAGTGACCGAGGCGGCAAAGCGTATGGCTGAAAAGCGTGTGGGGGCTTTATTGGTGAGTGATAAAGAGAAATACCTGGGAATTGTGACCGATTTGGATTTTTCTTATAAAGTGATCGCAAAGGACCTGGATCCCAAAACAACTCTTGTTGCGGATGTCATGAGTCATCCTTTGATCACTCTGGATTGCGAAAAATCGATGCTGGATGCCTTTAAAACCATGCGGCTAAATAACATCCGCCACCTTGTTATTTCTGAAAATAAAAAATTAGTGGGAATCCTTTCCATTAAAGATTTCGCCAACTACTACAATTATAAATTCAGCAATGGAAACGGAAACGAGCAACTGGATGCGCATTCTGACTCATAGACCGTCACACCATGAGGCTTGGATGTGAAGAGGAATCCAAACGAAACCAAGGTCAGGAAAAGTATAAATATTTTGAGTTCGCTAACTAACCTTTTCCTTTCCTTGTTCGCTGGATTCAACCCGATTTATATTCGGCTCACACCTTCAGAATAGTGGATATAAAAAATCCACTCATGGTGTAAAAGGTTCTTTTTTGCGCAGAACCCGCATACGGTCTTCCTGCTTGAGGAATTCGGGATCGCTCCCCGCCGGTGTATTTCCCCCGAGACTCTCCGTTGCTTGATTTTCATTTTGAGATTCCTCGTCATCTTTAAAAACTTTGGTGCGTTCCGCCAATTGATACCCCAAAGCCAATATGATTTTCCGTTTGGTGGCAAGGCGACATTCGTACCCTCTTTCAATCCGGTCAATGGTTTGAACCGTCACACCTGCTTTTCGGGCGAGCTCAGCCTTGCTCATCATTTTACTTTCTCTTGCGTGTTTAACCTCGTTATGTTTGGCAGAAGAATACATTTTGGAATCATCCTTTTTTGGTATCATTATTTATAAACTCCCAAATCAAAGTCACGGCAACTTGGGCAAATGTGACGGGTATCGTCGTTTTCTCCCACGATGCCCTCCCAGCCACGGTTTCTAACCTTTTGTTTGAACTGCTCCCTACGATCATAAGAGTGAAAATCCACTCCCGCACGCATGATGGAATCGCAGAAAGCGTTGTCGCATACGATGACGTATTGTGTGACAGACTTAATCATGGCTCTCTCCCTGGCAATCAATTTACGTTTGTACAACCTGATTTTTTCCGGGTCTGTAACTTCCCGCTTAATTTGGCTGGTTTTTAATTTCTTCATGTTTGAAATTCCTAATCGTAGTCCGCAATATCAGGCCTCTTGGTTTCCATCTTTTAGAGGCAGCCAACAAACCAGAACCCCCTATAAACTATTGAATTAATGGGGGTCAAAATTCAATCATACATAAACTATTGAAAGTTAAAGAGCAATCTTCATGCCATTTTTAACTTATTGTTTTAAAAGGATTTATACGAATATCAACCGTCAATTATCTTGCAATTGTAGGGAAATTTGACAATATTACATATATGAATGTAAATGTTATTTTAGTTGTTAAAAATAAAGACTCGTCTGCTCGCCAGAAAAGATTCGCAGGGGAAAAATAAAATTGAGATGGGGCAATACAGGGACTGAAATAGGCCTGGGAGGGAGCTTTCTACATGTAGGGAGGGATCACCGTTTGATTTTAATGAACAACTCCGCCCCAAGCGGACGAGGACTCCGACAAGCATTTTCACTTGCAAGGCGTGGCCAGCAAATGTTATCTCGACGAAACGAGCTTTTTGAGAATTGCTCTTACGGCCAGGTGACACGGGGAATAAAACCCACTTGTGGGGTTTAATAGACTGCGGGAGAGAAGTCTGAGTGAGAAATCAGGGGTTGGAGTTTTTTTCCATTATTTTCACAGCACTGTAATGCATGGTCTTCGCACGTTGTTGATCCCCGGCATCCTCATAAAATTCTGCCAGTTTATGTAAAGATTTCACAACATCGGGATGAGTGCCGCCTAAAAATTTTTGTCTGATTTCCAGAGAACGGTGTAGTAAAAGGTCAACTTTTTCATAATTTCCTATTTCTTTATACAGAGAAGCCATCGTTTCCAGAGAGTTTGCGACCTCGGGGTGATTGGCCCCAAGCGCTTCTTCCCTGATTTTCAGAGAACGGAGGACCAGGGTTTCAGCCCTGACGTACTGCCCAATCGCTGTGTAAAATTTCGCCAATCCATCCAGGGAACGGGCCAGGTCAGGGTGACCGGGTCCCAGGATATCTTCTCTTATTTCCAGGGAGCGGGTACGGAGGGGTTTCGCCTTTTCATAGTCCCCCATACCCAGGTAGTAATCCGCCAGATTGTTGAGCGTGTCGGCGAAGTTAGGATGATTTGTATAAGAAGCCTTTTCGTAGATAGCGAGAGCTTTTTTATAAAGGGGTTCTACTTTTACATAGTCACCAAACTGGTGATAAAGCAAACCTTGATTATTCAAGGAGGCCGCTACACTGGGATGATCAGGACCCAGTGCAGATTGAAGAATTTCCAAGGATTGTTCATACAAGCTTTTTGCCTGCGGGAATGCACCTGTCGCTTCGTATAAACGCGCCAGGTTATTAATCACCGCCGCCACATGAGGGTGCAGGGGACCCAACGATTTCTTCAGAATATTCAGGGTCTTGTAAAAATACTTCTTCCCCAATCCATATTCACCTTTATGGTAATGAACCAAAGCCAGGCTATTGAAAGAAGCCGCCAGTTGAAGATCGTCAGGACCAAGAAGCTTTTTCTTGATATCCAAAGATTTTTCAAAAAAAGGTTGGGCGGTATCATAATTTCCCAAGTTTCTTTGGATCTCGCCAAGTTCGTTAAAGGAAGCGGCTAAATCGAGGCTATCCTCACCTGGAACGGTCACACGGGGTTCAAAATCCCGGACATCAGGAAGCGCTTTTAAATATTGCCCGGCGTCAATGTAGGCCGTGGCCTGCTGACCTAACTCCTCTATCGTAAAAGAATCGCTATTCGCAGAGGCTAAAAAGGCCATAAAGGGAGTCAACAAAACCCCCAACCCAACGCCCCATAAATTTTTTCGGCAAGAAATTTGGTTGATCAATCAACTCCTCCTAAAAGCTCTTTTTTCCTAGAGGAAAAGGGAATGTGCCCATTTTGCAAATTCATAAAATCAGCTTGTCTCTACTTCGTATTTCCAGTATTAAATATCGGAATTCCAAGGGCGAGGCTGTTCATTTCAACAAAAATTACCTATCAGAAGAAACCATAGGTGCATCTAAATTAACTATTATCCATCAAATTGTCAATAATTTAATATAAACAAGTATAAATTTAAACAAATTTACTAAGCGCAGGAGGACTGCAGGTTAACGGACGCTAACCACAAAAACAGGCATGACGAACTTTATTTTCACACTTCCGGGGTATTTTTTAAACTTATGGCGGGTTTTATATCCAATCTTCCAGGTCAAACTGAGCGATACATTCCGGACTACGCATATCCATAAACAAATCCGCCTGATCAAAGTTGAAATTGAAATCCGCCAGGCGTTCGCATTGCAGTCCGGCCGTTTCAATTTTACTTTTGTTTTCTTCCAACTTTTTCAAACCGCTAAACTCCAGCACCACAATAAAACCTGTGGCGGCTTTGAATTTTATAATAAAACGCTCGTCATTATTATCCTTAGAGATTTCTGATCCAGATTCTTCCATTTCAATATCCTTTCAGGCTATCGGCAACCCCGGTCTGCCCTCCCCAGGCGAATCTACTCTTTATCTGATTTCATATCCTGGCAGAGTTTGCAGTTCAGAATCGAGCTTATATATTTTTTTCTTCCTTCAATAGTCACTACCCAAGGCCGGTTCATCCAGGGAGGATTGTGCCGAACATGTTGTTTGTGGCCGCAGTCCAGATCAGCGACCCAATCCAAAGCTTCATCCTGGTGAAAACTGACGATGCGACGCTTCATAAAGTTTCTCTAGCAGGTTGCTGAAAAACTATTTCTGGAACCTTAAAATGTTAATTTCAAGTTTACTGTTAATTTAAGAAAACCCGTAGCACAGGCTTTCTAGCCTGTGCCACTTAAAAGCAAAAACCTGTAAAACTTAACTCGCTGACGGATTTTTCTCTTTTTCAGCAACCTGCTAGCACTTCTTTTATCCAAAACCGCTTCACTTCTTTCCAAATTTTTCTTGATAAAGAGCTATCGCGTTCTGAATTATTATTATCGCTTCATCGCGCCCAAGAAAATTTTCCACCACCACCAGCTTCTTCTCCAACGCCTTATAATCCTCAAAGAACCGTTTTATTTCTATCATGCGATGGGGAGGAAGCTCCTCAATGAAGTTGTAATGGGCGTATTCGGGGTCATGAGCATGGACGGCGATGATTTTATCATCCGTCTCCCCCTGATCCACCATTTCCATCACGCCAATGGGCCGGGCCATGACGATGGATAAAGGATACACCGGTTCCTGCCCCAGCACCAAGACATCTAAAGGATCGTTGTCGTCGCAATAAGTTCGTGGGATGAACCCGTAATTAGCCGGATACTGAACGGAACTGTATAAAATCCTATCCACGCGGATCAATCCTGTGGGCTTGTCCAATTCATATTTAGTTTTTGATCCTTTGGGGACCTCGATAATAGCGGGAAAAAGATCAGGAACCTTCTCGCCAAGGTCCACGTCGTGCCAGGGATTCATATATTAAGCTCGTCTCAATAAGGGTTTCAAATTAAAGGTAATTTATTCGGAGTAACAGTCGGAATAAAAGCGGGGATTTTCTAGCTTCTGATCTTCTATTGTAACACGAAATGCCATCTCAGAAATGACAATATCATTCGACCCGTTCATTAAATTTGCAACCGGGTTGCCATGAAAAGCCCCAGATCAGCGGGTATTTGAGATGCGACCGACCTGAGCTTTGAGAAACTTGCGAATCAAACAGACCTTACAACCATCGGTCCGATTCTATTTTCTACAGGACACGGCTTGTGCGCTGACAACACAACTCAAAGCACCGCACTTGCAGTTCCAAAGGCTCATTTGAAAACTTGGCTCCAGATGAGATTTGAGGCTGGATTCATACCTGTCATTGCGATTGCCCCGTATTGCCAAGTCCGAAGGAGCCGAGCAAACACAGGGTTCCGGAGGATTTTGGAGGACATTATGATTTTCAGCAAAACCGGCATTCATGAAAACCCCGCCGCTTATCGTCCCCACCAATGCCATGCAAAGTAAAATAACTTTCCATTTCATGAGTTTCTCCCTCCTTGTAATCTAAATGAACGATCTTCTTTTCAGGTTATTTGAAGATTCGCCAAAGCAATCCCTTACGTGATTCAAAGTCTTCGGGTTTGTACTTATATTTCACGAAATAATCCCGAAGCCTCTTCCTGGCACTGGCCAGGGATCTTAAATCTTTTTTTTTCGAGAAGATTTCTTCAGCTTTCTTCATATGGATGATGGCATTGGTCCCATCGCCTTGCTGGTTATAAATTGAACTTAAATTCCAATGCGCCAAATCATAATCGGGCTCCAGGAGCAGTACCCGTTGATAATGCTCAATGGATTTATTGTAATCATTCAAAGTCCAGTAATTGGTTCCGAGAATAAAATGTAAATCTGCATTGAAAGGATATTGAACCTGTTTTTGTTCCAGTTCCCTGATTTCGGCTAAAACTCGTTGCTCGCCTTCAAAACCCACCTTATTCGCGACGGCGGAAGCATCCATCATTCCCCAAAAAAAAGAGGCCAAAAAAACGAACGCAGGAAATGCTACTTTCATGATCCTTCCCTTCCAAATTGAACCCGGAAAATTCAAATATCTGGAATCTCAGTCCAGGAACTGAGTATAGAAGGATCGTGTGACTACGACGTCAAGGAGATGTTACGGTTGTGTTAAAAGAGAAGAGTTCTCAAGAAGGGTGAAGCGAGAAATTCTGCTATTTATACAATAGTTAAGAGAGGGTCTTAAATAATTTCTTTAGGGCACCTCTAAAAATTGACTAAATGCTCCTAATCGTCAATTTAAGGAGATGGTTTTGTTTTAGTGGGACAGGCTTTCCAGCCTGTCCGCACGGGCTAGAAAGCCCATGCCACTGACACAAGAAATCCTTGTACAATGTTCGATTTCCTGTAATAAACTAATTTTTAGAGATGCCTTTTAATTATTTTCCAAAGCTTTTTCAATTTCAGCTTCGAGGAGGGACTTCTTAAGGGAATCATTTAACCAGGAGGCGTCATAGCCTTCCTTGGCGGACCCTTCGATGAGGATGGTGATTTTCTTATCATCAGATTTTTCCGCCAATTCGGCGATGGCAGGTAGAATCGTTAATAGTTGATCCTTGGTGGCCGAAAACTCCAGCCGAACATTTTTCTTACGATCCTTTTTCGAGGCGGTTTTTGGAGCTTCAGAGGGCGGCGCGACACGAAGAGACAGATCCTTGACTTTCAATGCCCGCTGGTAGAGGGGGTCGGACTTGGTGTATTCCCCCATTTCATAATAAACCTCCGCAAGACTGTTGAGGGGTTCTTCCAAGTCTGGGTGCTCCTCGCCCAAAATCTGCTCATAAATTTTCAATCCGCGAAGAAGCAAAGGCTCGGCTTTATTGTAATCGTTCATTCCCCTGTACATGAGCGCCAGTTTGGTGAGGATACCCGCCACTTCCAGATGATTGGGGCCAAGGGCCAATTCCTTGACTTTCAGCGCACGAATCAACAATGGATAAGCCTTGGCAAAGTCCCGGGTATCGGCATAAAACCCCGCCAGTTTATTAAGAGCCTCAGCCACTTCAGGATGGTCCGGCCCGTGCATTTTCTCCACGACCTGCAATATCCGGATGTACAAAGGTTCCGTATTGGATTTATCGCCTAAAGCGCTCAATACCTCGGCAAGATTATTCAGGAGTTGGACCATATTCGGATGGTCCGATCCCTGGTTTTTTTCAAAAATGACCAAAGAACGCTGGAGCAAAGGTTTGGCCTTTTCATAATTCTTATTGGCTTTATACAAACCAGCCAGGTCCCTGAGTGTTGAGGCCACATCAAGGTGATCCGGCCCCAGCGATTTTTCCCTGATTTTTAACGCACGCAGATAGAGAGGCTCCGCCATACTCGACTGGCTCTGAGAGCTGTACAAATAAGCCAGACGACTCACAATCTCCGCCACCTCAGGATGATCCGCATGCAAGGCCTTTTCCATGATTTGCAGGGACCGGAGAAGTAAGGGTTCCGCACGCTCATAGTCTCCCTTGTTACGATACAAATCGGCCAGTTGTTTGAGGCAGTTTGCGACCCAGGGATGTTCGCTACCGTGACCTTTTTCACTGATCTCCAGAGATTGCAGTAATAACGGCTCTACTTTACCGTAATCCCCCATGGCGTTGTAAAGGTCCGCCAGATGGTTCAGGCAGGCGGCGACTTCCGCATGATCCTTGCCAAAATGCTCTTCAAATAGTTTCAGGGATCGTTTATAGAGTGGCTCGGCCTTGGCGTACTCGCCTTTTTTATCATAGAGCATGGCGAGGTTAATGAGAGCGGGAGCGACCTCCGGGTGATCCATCCCCAATTGCTTTTCACTGATTTCCAAAGATCGGAGGAGTAAAGGCTCCACCTTCCCAAAATCTCCGGTCTTGCGGTAAAACCCAGCCAGATTATTGAGTGATTCGACAACAAAAGGATGGTCCGGCCCCATGGATGCTTCATAAATTTTCAAAGCCCGCTTCATCAAGGGCTCAGTTTTAGAATAATCCTTCATCGCGTCATACATCTTGGCCAGATGGGCCAGGGATTGGGCGACATCAGGGTGTTCAGGACCCAGGGCTTTCTCACGAATCTGCAATGCGCGGGAAAATAACCGTTCGGCTTTGGCGTAATTGCCCATGGCATCGTAAAGTGCCGCCAGGCTATTGACCGTTGAGGCGATGTCCGGGTGATCCGCTTCAAGAGAATTTTCCCGGATTTTCAAGGACCTCTCATACAGAGGTTCTGCATCGTTAAATTTGTGTTCATTCCGATAGAAATCGCCCAGGCCCGCAAGTGTCCCGGCAACATCGAGGTGATCCGCACCCAGTGTAGACTCTTGTATTTTCAGACAACGGGTCAAAAGAGGTTCTATCTTGGCAACATCCCCCAACTTTGAATGGACCTCCGCCAGATGGGCCAGGATTGGGGCGACCTCCTCATGATTGGGACCAAAAGCCTTTTCCTTTATTTTCAGCGCCTGCTGAAAATTGGGTTCCGCTTTGGCATTTTTCCCCATCTCCAAATAGAGTTCGCCCAGGAAATTCAAGCCTTCAGCAACCTCTGGATGATCTGCACCCATTGCTTTCTTTATGATCCCCAGAGATTGATGAACCAGGGGCTCCGCCTCGGAATATTTTTTCATCGCCCGATACAAAACGGCGAGGTTATTCAAGGTGGATGCAACATCCGGATGATTCGCGCCTAAAGACATTTCCCGTAGTTTCAGAGCCCGCTTCAGCAAAGGCTCGGCCTGGGCAAAATCGCCTCGGTCGTAGTAATACAATTCCGCCAGGTTGTTCAGAGACTCCGCGACATCCGGGTGATCGGGACGCAAAGATTTTTCACGAATCTTCAGGGATTGCAGGAGTAAGGGATAAGCCTTGGAGTAAAACCCCATGTCCTCATAAAGGATCGCCATGTTATTGAGGGTGGTGGCAACATCCGGATGATCCGGTCCCAATATTTTTTCACGGATTTTACGGGATCGAAGCAGTAAGGGCTCAGCCTTGGCAAAATTCCCCTTGTTTCGATACAACTCGGCCAGGTCATTCAAAGATTGAGCCACTTCCGGGTGTTCCCGGCCATGAGTTTTTTCCCCAATCTCAATCGACCGAAGCAGTAAGGGCTCCATTTTGTCGTAATCACTGTTGTTTTTGTAGGATTTGACTAATTGATTGAGGGATTCGGCCACTTTCGGGTGGTTCGGTCCAAACGTCTTTTCCAAAATGCTCAGACTTAATTTATTGCTGATGATAGGGGTAAACATTTTCTGCTCTCTCTATTCACAAAATAAGTTTTGAATCAATTAGCTGTCATTTCCTGGATTGCATCGCAAAGAAAATTTTCTCTTCGCTAAGCCGTATTTCTATTCAGAGTCGCAACCAGTTGTGCCCGCGTGTGAACCCCCAGTTTCTGGTGAATTCTTTTCAGGTGTGTTTTAACCGTATGAGGACTGATAAATAACCGCTCCGCAATCAAATGCGGATCGATGCCCTGGCGCAGCAGTTCGCAGGCTTGCACTTCCCTTTTTGTCAATCCCGCTTCCCGCAACTGCCCATCCGACCACGGATGTAATCCCGTCAAGGGCTTCACCTGTAATAACCAGGGGTCCTTATCCCCCATATCGTCCCCACGCAATAGCGCAAAATCTAGCTGGTATTCCCTGTCCAACAGTTTATAAACGGGGTCCTTGCCAGTAAACGTATTGGTGGCAAACGGGGGATCGCACTTCAATTTTTCTTTTTGCAATATCGATTTCAATTCAGGGTCCAGCTGTCGATCCGCCCCCACGGTCATCAACTCATTCCAGGCCGAGTTGCTGTAACTGACACGCATTTCGCTGTCAACAACAGCAATCGCTGTGGGCGAATCCGCCAGAATGTTCAGCATGGATTTATGCTTGGCCAATTCCTCAGCCAACACAATGGTTTTGATTGCCATTAAAAGCGGAGTGCGAATATGCTCCAGCACGCAAACGTCTCTCACCGACCAGGGCTTGTCACAAGGCAAACGCCGGTGAATCCCGGCTCCCAGATTGGGGTCTCGAAGCGCCAGGGTGATCACCCCGGTTTTCGAAGTGCCGAAATAACTATAACCATCGTTGGCCGAAGGCTCTCTTTTTGAAAAGGGGTCCTCCCGTAAGGGCTCCTCTCGAAAAGGGTCCTGCCTTATGCCCTCAGTGTCTTTAGGAATATCGATATCCCTGGCAATGACAGGATGACTATGCGTCAATAAGGCTCCTGCTTCAGGGTCTTTAGTGACAAACTGCTCAATTAAAGCCAGCTCCTCTTCCGGGATATTTATGGAATCAATGAGCCTGGGACTTAACAAATCAGGATCCGTCCAGGCATAAAGCGCGGAATCCGCATTCAAAAGCGGTAATATGCGGGATTCAAAAAGCGCTTTTAACGCGGGGCGCGTCTTGCACTCAAGAAGCAGGTGATTGATGACTTCCTGGATCGCCAGAGAATCTTTTTCGGAAAGGGAATTCAATGCTTGAAAATTTTCCACGGCTTTTCCACCCTCATTTTCTGCTGATTATTAAAAATTGTGAGCACCCGTCCATTAAAATTCGGATTCAAGAACACCTTCCGGTTGGCGTCTCCCCTCCTCCCGAATCATCCACAAAAGCTACTGGTTATTCAAAGGTTACAAGCAGAATGAGTGCCAAAATCCACACAAAACACTCATTTTTTTTAACTAGCGATAATTCAATAATTTTAGAGATCCTCTCACCTCAAATTTCCCCCCTAAAGCATTGAATACTTATATAAAAATTATAATAATTGATACTTTTGTTGAAAAATTTGCTCACAAAGAAAGATAAATCGACAAATCATGGCAAAAGCCCCTAATTCGGATTTTTTTAAGAAGGCTGACAGGTAAGCGCCGTTTTTATAAGGTTTTTTGCAACCCTATAACAGACTGCTAGTTGCCATCCATTTTTAGATGACTCCGTTTAAATTCCATCAAATTACACCTAATGGGGTATTGATTTATGGGAGATAAAACGTTCCAATGGAGACAGTCCCAAATAAATTAAGAGCGCCTCTAAAAACTGCATTTGGGCATGAGCGGCCCCTATGAAATAAGGGCCAGTGAGTTGCCTTAAAGAAAATTATCGAATTATTAGAGATTCTCTTAAAAATCAGCAAACCTGCTCGCGGAGTGGATATATGATCACGCTTTCAAAAAGCAAAATTGGATTGACACCGACAAACAAGATGAACAGCGTCCGGCAAATCAGGGAAGAAAAAATGATGAGTAAAGCCGAACTCGCACGACAGTCCGGGGTCACGGTGCAAACCATAGACAGAATTGAAAAAGGATACGACTGCCGTCTGGACACCAAACGAAAAATCCTTTTTGCCCTTGGCTTTAAATTGGCGGACCGGAAAAGACTATTCGTCGATGAAGATTGAGGGCAAACCAGAAAGATGGGTTTGAAGGGTTGAATTGCCCCTCTTCCCTGAAAAGAGCTGGGGGGAATTTGCCTTTCTTAAACGGGTTTTTCCCAGGACTTCAAACGCACCCAGGTCAGCTCATGTTTGTTGTGAAAAAGGTGGAACACGCGGCTATGCGGTATTTCGGCAAACTTTTGCGCCATGTGGTAATCGCCGACACCTTGAAATTTAATGGTGCAAATAAAATTATCACACGCTCCAGATTCCACCCATAGCATCACCCAGTCGAAAAGTTTTTCGGGATAACACACAACGTCGCTGCAAAGCCAGTCGACTTTTTTGCGAGTCTCCGGC
Source organism: Nitrospinota bacterium (assembly GCA_027619975.1). Taxonomy (NCBI): domain Bacteria; kingdom Pseudomonadati; phylum Nitrospinota; species Nitrospinota bacterium. The sequence continues at coordinate 39,479 of JAQCGX010000001.1, read as the reverse complement.
AAACCTTCGGGCTTCAGTGAAAATGCATCCCCTTTTTGAAAATCGACTCCCGGCAGATTAAGCACGCTCGAGTCCAGCTCTGCCCGGTCGATACTCAAAATCTCGGCGCCCAGCTTTTGCAGGACCCAGGTCCACCCCCCCGGACTGGACCCGACATCGATACAGAACTGACCGGAACAGGGGTATTCCTGAACGGCAGTCAGAGCTTCCCAAAGTTTGAGATAGGCCCGGTTGGGTGGCCCCTTTTTATCCTCTTCAAAAACCATTTCCCCGTTCGGAAATAAACTCGAGCATTCGGTGGCCGCAAGTAAAGTGTCCCGATCCAATAGCGTCCACGACCCAAGCGGCGACCGGGGCAAGGGCGATGGAAATTTCAGAGGCTTGGCGGAAATGTGAGGAAGCTCTTTCTGAATCAACTGAGCCCGGCGATGTAAATCAAAGGAATACAAGCACCAGTTTCTTTGCAGGGCTTTGAGTTTGGTCGCCGCATCCGAAATAGACTTGATGGGAATCACGACCGGGTTGAACCAGATATTCTGAGCCCAGAACGAATTTTTTACCGGCGGTTGATCTGTTAAAACCAATCGGTCGTGACAGGCCAGGACGCCATCCAGCTCTTGCACCAGTTGGTCTTGAAGACCCATTGGCGCCAAATAAGCAGTTTTAATATTTTCCTTCATAATTTTTCAAGGTTTGTCTTCATCCCCGGAATAAGGGGAATCTGGGCACGAAAACAGGATGCCCGTTGACGAGGGATTCTAAAGGGAAGGGAAGGCTCCTGGTTGCCTGGAAAATTCAAGCCGGGGGTTTTCTTCTAAAGGGCAAAGCCGGGCGCTGACCGGACCGCTTGGCCAGAGTGATTTCTTTCTCCGCTTTTGGGTCGGGCGCAACCGTCTGTTTTTTTTCGTCAGACAAATCGTTTTTTTCCTTATCCATGTCCTTTTTATCCACGGTTGTCAACGCCTCCCTACAGGCAACGAATTATTTCCCGCAGCACTTTTTATATTTTTTCCCACTTCCGCAAGAACACGGATCGTTCCGCCCTACTTTGGCCTCGCTACGAACAAAAGGCTTGGTCGGTCGACTTGGCTTCTGGGCAGAAGTCCTGGGATTGGACCGTTTTCCGCTATAATACCATCGTCCTTCTTCTTTTAAAAATATCGATGTCTCTTGAAGAACCTCCTCCTCGCCATCTTTGGTGAAAGTTGCCACGAAGGACACCTCCCCTTCCTGATCCGTCGCTCCTCCCTTTTTCGCACCAAATACCTCCAGTTTTTTCCAATGAACGCCCTGGTTGACCTCTGCTAAGTCCGGTAAATTTTTTCTTTCATCGGGTAGCGTCGTCCGGGTGATGTAGTCCCAGTCCTTAAGCGTATACGCCGTGTATCGTGACCGCATCAGGTCTTCCGCTGTATCGGCAACCGTCGATCCTCTTATCAACAATCCACAGCAATCGGTGTAGGGAAACACCGACCCGCAAGGGCATTCCTTCATTGCACACTCCCATTCAAAATTATTTCATTACTTTTTAAAAAAAAATTCTTCTAATCTCGTGAATTTGGGTCATATTATGAATCCCGGCGATTTTGACTCGCCCAATAAATCTTTTCCGGAGCTCTGAATTCTCAACCCTAAATGAACCCACATACATTACGATGACAAAACCTTCACGGATAAACAGAGACCTTGATCACTTTCTTATTCCTTCTTGTAATAATGAATTGTCGGAAACCACATGAAGAACGAAAACCCTAAAGAATCCGAAAAGGAAAAGGGGTCGCCATCCATGACCCCGGAACACAAGCGCCTTGAGGGGGATGATATCAACAAGGCCAATTGGAAACAATGGGGGCCTTACCTTGCCGAACGCCAGTGGGGAACCGTGCGGGAAGATTATAGTCAAAAAGGAGACTCCTGGGAATATTTTTCTCATGACGCCGCCCGCAGCCGGGCCTATCGGTGGGGGGAAGATGGAATCGCGGGCATCTCCGATGATCAGCAAAGGCTTTGCCTGGCTCTGGCTTTATGGAACGGGAAAGATTCGACTTTGAAGGAACGTTTTTTTGGCCTGACCAACGCCGAAGGCAATCACGGGGAGGATGTGAAGGAAATTTATTATTACCTGGACGCCACTCCCACCCATTCCTACCTGAAAATGCTTTATAAGTACCCGCAAAGTGAATTTCCCTATGAACGTCTTATAGAAGAAAACAAGCGGCGGGATAAAAACCTTCTTGAATTTGAATTAATCGATACAGGAATTTTTGATGAGGACCGTTATTTCGATATTTTAGTGGAATACGCCAAGGCGTCTCCCGATGATATTCTCATGCGCATCACGATCCACAACCGTGGTCCGGAAGAGGCCGCTGTTCATGTATTGCCACAAATATGGTTCCGCAACACCTGGTCGTGGAGTGAAAAGAAAAAGAAACCCCTGATTTACACCAAAAAAAAAGAAAACCTGGTCATCGATTCATCTGACCTTGGAACTCATTTCTGTTATTTCAAGGACAACCCCGAACTGGTTTTCTGCGACAACGAAACAAACATTAATCGCCTGAATGGGCAAAATGAGGCTAAAGGTTATTTTAAAGATGCTTTTCACGATTTTCTGGTAAATGGAGATACCCATGCCATAAACCCAAAAATGACAGGAACCAAGGCCGCCGCCATTTATAAAATTGCAGTCCCTGAAGGCGGATCGGAAGCGGTGATTCTCCGATTGACCAAACATCCAAATCCGGAACCGTTCCGGGATTTTGACGATATATTCAAACAGCGCCGGGATGAAGCGGATGCGTTTTATGCCACTTTGCAGGAAAAAATTTCCGATCCGGATACCCGCAACGTTCAACGCCAGGCGTTCGCCGGTTTGATCTAGACGAAACAGTTTTATCTTTACGATGTGCCTCTATGGTTAAAGGGAGACCCCGCCAACCCTCCGCCTCCTGAAGAGCGCCGCCACGGGCGCAACTCGGACTGGAAACATTTGAACAACGCGGACATCATCTCCATGCCCGACAAGTGGGAATACCCCTGGTACGCCGCGTGGGACCTGGCATTTCACTGCATCCCCATGGCCGTCATCGACCCCGAGTTCGCCAAGTCTCAGCTCCTTTTACTGACCCGCGAGTGGTACATGCATCCCAACGGCCAGCTTCCCGCCTATGAATGGAACTTCGGCGACGTGAATCCCCCCGTCCACGCCTGGGCAACCTGGCGGGTATATCAAATTGACCGAAGGCGGCATGGAGGTCCGGGAGATTTTTTCTTTCTCGAAAGGGTGTTTCACAAACTCCTTCTCAATTTCACCTGGTGGGTCAATCGCAAGGATGCCCATGGATTGAACATTTTTCAAGGCGGGTTTCTCGGGTTGGATAATATCGGGGTTTTCGACCGCAGCAAACCCCTGCCCATTGGAGGTCACCTGAATCAGGCCGACGGAACCAGCTGGATGGCCATGTATTGCCTCAATATGATGCGCATCGCTCTTGAGCTGGCTTTGCGGAACCCGGTCTATGAAGATATCGCCAGCAAGTTTTTCGAACATTTTCTGCACATTGCGGAGGCAATGAATAATATCGGCGACAAGGGTTTCAAGCTCTGGGACGAAGAGGATCAGTTTTTTTACGATGTCCTGAACTTTTCGGACAACAAAACAATGCCGCTCAAGGTTCGATCCCTGGTGGGTTTGATTCCCCTGTTTGCGGTGGAAACTCTTGAGCCCGCTTTGTTGAGTAAAGTTCCAAATTTTAACCGGCGTCTCAAATGGTTTCTTAATAACCGCCCCGACCTGTGCCAGTTGATTTCGCACTGGACCGAACCGGGGCTTGGTAAACGTCGTCTTCTTTCGCTTCTGCGCGGCCGTCGCGTGAAATGTTTGATCAAACGGGTGCTGGACGAAACTGAGTTTCTATCCGACTATGGGGTACGATCACTCTCAAAGATCCACAAAGACCACCCTTATATTTTCAAACACGATGGACACGATACAACTGTTTCCTACAGTTCCGGAGAGTCGGACTCGTATATGTTCGGGGGTAATTCCAACTGGCGGGGACCCATCTGGCTTCCACTAAACTTTCTCATCATTGAATCCCTGCAAAAGTTTCATCACTACTACGGCAACGACTTCAAAATCGAATATCCCACAGGTTCAAACAAATTCATCACCATCAACGATGCCGCTAATGAATTATCCCGCCGATTGACGCGAATTTTTTTGCGCGATGAAAAGGGACAGAGGGCGGTTTACCATGGCCAGGAAAAGATGCAGACCGACCCCCACTTCAAGGATCACATCCTGTTTTACGAGTACTTTGACGGCGATACGGGACGCGGTCTGGGGGCTTCCCATCAAACGGGCTGGACGGCTTTGATAGCGAAATTAATGCAACCCAGAATAACCTAAACCCCGGGTCGGCTGTAAAAATAGAGGACAGGGTTACTCTGTGGGACTGACCCGGTGCGGCTTGACGTCCCAGATATCCCTGGCGTATTCAGAAATGGTCCGATCGCTGGAAAACTTGCCCATACAGGCTGAGTTGATGATTGACTTTTTCGTCCAAAGGTCAGTGTTTCTAAACTCCTCCTCAATCTTTTGTTGCGCCTGGCAATAAGATTCAAAGTCTGCAAGCACCATAAACCGGTCTCCCTGATTGAGCAGAGAATCCACAATGGGATGAAATATGCCGGGGTTTTCGGGGCAGAAAAACCCTTCCTGAATCATATCGATCGCCAGCTTCAATTCCTTATTCGCCAGATAAATCTCCTTGGGCCGATAATCGTTTTGCTTGGTATTTTCGACTTCTTCAGCGGTGAGACCGAAAATGTAAATATTCTCTTTCCCCACTTCTTCCAGAATCTCGATATTCGCTCCATCGAGGGTTCCTAAAGTCAGCGCCCCATTCAAAGCGAGTTTCATATTGCCGGTTCCCGAGGCTTCCATCCCGGCGGTGGAGGTTTGCTGGGACAGGTTGGCGGCGGGGATAATTTTCTCCGCCAGGGACACGGAATAGTTTGGTAGATAAACCACCCGTAGTCTGTCGCCAATTTGATCGTCTGAGTTGATGGTTTTTGCCACGCTGTTGATCAGCTTGATGATTGTTTTGGCCATAGCGTAGCCGGGCGCGGCTTTTCCAGAAAACAGGACCGTGCGCGGCAAGTGATTGCCTTCCGGACTTTTAATGATCCGTGTGTAAAGAACGATGACGTGCAGGATGTTCAACAACTGTCTTTTGTATTCATGAACACGCTTGATCTGCACATCAAAAAGCGATTCAGGGTCGACCTGAATAGCCATTGTCCGCTGAATATGATCGGCCAGATAATTTTTATTGATCTGTTTAATTTCAGCCCAACGTCGGCGAAAATCTGGATCCTCTGCCAAAGGCAACAACTTTTTTAATTGCGGGAGATCCTTGATCCAGGCGGGACCGATTTTTTCATTGATCAACTCGGATAGTTTGGGATTGCATTCTTTCAACCAGATCCGCTGGGTGATGCCGTTGGTTTTATTTTGAATCCTCTCAGGAAACATTTCATGGAAATCCTTGAACAAACTTTTTTTGAGAATTTCCGTGTGCAAGGCCGCCACACCGTTCACCGCATGACTGCCGACCAGAGCTAAATTGTGCATTCGCACAAACTTTACCGGCCCCTCCTCAATGATGGACATACGCTCCAGACGATCGGGGTCTTCCGGGAATCGCTCCTCTACCTGAATCAGAAACCGACGGTTGATTTCAAAAATAATCTGTAGATGCCTAGGCAACACATGCGCCAAAAGTTCCACGGACCATTTTTCCAAGGCCTCAGGCAAAACCGTGTGGTTGGTGTATCCCATGGTAGGAACGGTGATGTCCCAGGCCTTCTCCCAGGCCATTCCTTCGACATCGATAAGAATTCGCATCAGCTCCGGAACCGCCAGGGAGGGGTGCGTGTCATTCAATTGAATCGCAATTTTATCGGGAAGCTGATCGAAGCTGGAGTGACCGTATTTGTAGCGTGCGATAATATCCTGCAACGAAGCGGAAACGAAGAAATATTCCTGCTTCAGCCGTAGTTCCCTGCCCTGGATCGATTTGTCGTTGGGGTAAAGCACTTTCGAGATGGTTTCATTTCTCTGCTTTTCACCGACGGCCTGAATATAATCTCCTTCATTGAAATGCTGAAAGTCGAACTCTTCGGTGGACCGTGCGCTCCACAGTCGCAGACTGTTCACTGTTTGACACTGGTACCCCGGAATGAGAATGTCGTAACCCATGGCCATGACGTTATCGTGCGTATCTACCCAGTCATAGGTCTCGGTGCCATCGGGGTGCGCGGTGTGCCTGACGCGGCCATAAAATTTGATGGGATGAAGATGTTCCGGCCTGGAAATCTCCCAGGGATTGCCCTGCCTCAGCCAGTTATCGGCGTCCTCCACCTGGTAGCCATCGTGAAAGTGCTGATGGAAAATTCCGAACTCGTAACGCATCCCGTAACCGTTCGCCGGAAGATCCAGGGTCGCCATGGATTCGAGAAAACAGGACGCCAACCGGCCCAAGCCGCCGTTACCCAATCCCGCCTCGATTTCCGTCTCCTCTAACTCCTCGAGATCGTAGCCCAGTTCCCGAACGGCACTTGCAATTTTTTCCTCTAAACCGAGGTTGGTCATGTTCTGGGTCAAAACTCGGCCTACCAGATATTCCATGGACAGGTAATTCACCCGTTTGACGTCTGCATCGTATTGCGATTTCTTCGTCTCAAGCCACTTTTCCACCAGGCGATCGCGCACCACCAGAGCCAGACTTTTATAAAGATCCATCTGGGTTGCCCCGGACTGGGTTTTAGCCAGGGTGTATTTACGATGCGCATTAAAAGAACTTTTCAGAGCTTCAACACTCTTTCCATTGCTCAGAGTATCAACTGTAATCAATTCCGGTTTGTTCATGGGCCTCGCAATTACTGGATGGTGGTTAATGAATGACTCCGATATTCAGATCACCGCAGGACGTATCGGATTTCTTAGCCTCTGCATTTTATCCCTGGTGGTGGGAATCTTGCGCCAGAAATACAATCTGCTTCAGCTATCAGATTGTTTTTTATATTCATAGTCGCGTTCCCTCACTATCTTAAGTTAATGGAAATACGAAAAAAATTCAGCAAAAAAAGCCATTCAAGTCGAATATATGGAAACGTTTGGTCTCAAGTCGCGAGATTTCAAAAGATTGCGGCGATCTGAATAAATGCGAGCCATGACCTCCAGCGCCAAATTGCTACAAGCTGAGGGCGGTGATTGGTAAGGAACCTCTCACACATGGTTTCGTAGCATCAGCTCTTTGGGATGCGGATTCAGATACACCTGATCGAGCAGATAAGTGATGTTGCGTTTTTCCACATGTTGCTTTATCAGGGTGATAGGCACAATGAGAGGCACGAGTTTTTTTCGGTAATTTTCCAAAGTTGACAAAATATCCTGCTTTTCTTCCTTCGTCAGATGCTTTTTTAAAAATCCCAACATATGTAAAAGCGCATCGGTATTTTTCTTCGGTGTGGATTTATAAGTCAGCCCTTCCATGAACAGCTGGAAGTAGCGGTTTTTCAATTCTTTTGGAGGATACACTTTGGCGTCGGCCACCAGGCGACCCAAAGCGTCATAATGCTTTCTGCTGTGAGACAGCAGTAACATTTTTTGCCGACAATGAAAGTTTACCAACGCTCCCGTGGAAAAACCTCCTTGAAACAAATTTTGCAGTCGGTAAAAACTGAACACGCGAACGATAAAATTTTCACGGATTTTGATATCATCTAACCGGCCTTCTTCTTCAACGGGAATCGAAGGAAACTCAGCTATAAAGGCCCCGGCAAATAATCCCTGAGCCTGGATATTTAGCTTGTAGCCGGATTCTGAATAAACCGGGATGCGACTGACGCCACAGGAAGGCGACCCTTTTTTGAAAATAAAACCACTCAAGCGATGCGAAGCTAATTCTCGATTTTTCTCCTCACTGAACCGGAGCATTTTTTCTGTCCAATCTTTTCCTGATTTTGTTCCAACCAGATGTTGCGAATCTTTCGTTCCCCACAAATGAACTGTTTCTCTCGGAACCCCCATTCCGACTTCCACTTCCGGGCATACGGAGACATATTCAAAGTATTTTCCCAGTATCTCCTTGGCAACCCGGTTTTCCTTATGCTCTCCATTCCATCGAACTTTTTCACCTAACAAACAACTGCTGATACCGAGCCGGATTTTTTCACCATCGTTTTCCATACCTCAATATCTTTCCCTTAATGAAGGTAGGCGGCTCATTTGCGGGCACGCATTTCTCCTCACTGACAGGCAATAAACTTATCCAGTTCATTGGCGAACTTGAACCGTTCCCGCTGGCCAAAACTGCTCGGGCCGCCGGTTTCGACGCCGCTACCGCGCAAGGTATCCATGAAATTGCGCATATCCAATATTTGCCCAATATTATTTTTATCGTACAGCCTGCCGCGCGGGTCGAGAGCCAGCGCACCCTTTTCTACGATGCGGGCGGCGAGCGGGATGTCGGCTGTGATGATTAAATCCCCGGCTTCGCATTTATTGGCAATCTCATCATCGGCGATATCCGCCCCTTGCCCCACTTGAACCAAATGAATAAACATGGAGTTCGGCAGACGCAACCACTGATTGGCAACAAATATCACCGATATTTCTGTCCGGTCCGCCACGCGGAATAAAATGTCTTTGACCGCCCTGGGGCAAGCGTCTGCATCGACCCATATTTTCATTTTTTGTCCTGACAGGTTGCTGGTTAGAATGTGTGGGCTCAGAGAAATCTGCCGCATATTCCCAGTAATCATGGGCCACCTCCGAGGCAGATGGATGCAGTTACTTTAATTGAGCCTCCCGAATATGTCAATTTCTCTGATATTCTCTATCAATCAATTATTTTGCCTGGGCCGTAGAGCCCTTAATAACTTTTAAATGAAAAGAGAACCATGTCTGCCTTTGATAAAGTCTCCCGATATCACCAGTCCTCCAAACACGGAACTCATTCCTTTGCCCCAGGCCCTGGATACTTGGATTGGGATTCCCAGCCCGATCCCTTCAGGAGATACGAAGGCGCAGAGGTCATCCCCTTAAAAAAAATACCTCCGACGGAAAAACCTTTCTTTGCGGAAGCACTCCAACCGTCCGCGGTCGCAGCTTCTCCTTTGAGCTTTGAGTCCGTCTCGCAGTTATTTTTTGACAGTCTCGCACTATCAGCCTGGAAGAGCTTCCAGGGTTCCAAATGGGCGCTCCGGGTCAATCCATCGAGCGGCAACCTGCACCCGACCGAAGGATATCTGATCTCCGGCCCTTTGCAGGGTTTATCTCAAACTCCCGCCATCTTTCATTACTCCCCTAGGTTGCATGGTTTAGAAGTTCGAGCCACCTTCCCCATCGAAATATGGACAAAAATGCTGGCTGGATTGCCCGGTGACACGATCTTTATCGGCTTGAGTTCCATCTACTGGCGGGAAGCCTGGAAGTACGGTCTGCGGGCTTTTCGGTACTGCCATCATGATCTGGGACATGCGTTGGCGGCAATCAACATCGCTTGCGCCGGTTTGGGTTGGCGAGCCGTTTTACTGGATCAATTGGGATGTGATGATTTAGAAATCATTCTCGGATTAACAGAAAAGAACGAGGATGAGGTGGAAGTTCCGGAATGTCTGATGGCTATTTCCCCGAATGAAATTTCAAGTGACTGGAATTTTGATAAACAACAGGTGCTGGATAGTTTTACAAATGTAAACTGGTGCGGAACCCCCAATATTCTCAGTAAATCTCATGTTGCCTGGTCAGGGATAGACGAAGTTTCTCAAAATACGAAAAAACCATTTACCGGGGGCCAGCCAAATTTTAATTTTGACACTGGATCTTTATCAAAACGGCTTGATGAAGATTTGTTTCCATTAAGGAAAGCCATTCATCAACGCAGAAGCGCTGTTGCCATGGACGGACGCACCACAATCAACCGGGAAACTTTTTACCAATTTTTAATAAAAACAATTCCCGAGGCCTGTCCCCTGCCCTTCCAGATGCTTCCCTGGGAACCCAATGTGCATTTGGGATTATTCGTACATCGGGTCGATGATCTTCCTAAAGGATTGTATTTTCTTGTGCGCAACAAAAATCATTTGCAGGACTTGAAGGCAAAATTTAAACCCAATTTTTTATGGGAAAAACCCGAAGGGTGTCCCGCGGAATTGGATTTATTTTTGCTGGATCAGAGAGACACGATGAGGACTGCGGCATCCGTTTCCTGCGGGCAGGAAATCGCGGCTAATGGCTGTTTCAGTTTGGGAATGATCAGCGCTTTTGAAGAACCGCTCAAAAAATATGGCTCGTGGTTTTATCCCCGTCTTTACTGGGAGTGCGGGGCTATAGGACAGGTTTTATACCTGCAGGCGGAAGTCAGTGGAGTTCGTAGTACCGGGATAGGATGTTTTTTTGACGATCCCGTCCATCAGATTTTTGGGATTCAGGACATGAGCTACCAAAGCCTTTACCATTTCACCGTGGGCGGACCTGTCGAGGACACCCGCTTGACAACGCTTCCACCTTATTGAAAAAATAATAGCTGAGATCACCGGGACCGCGACGCGTTCGTTTCCAATGTAATTTTTTTAGGTAACCATTCAAAGAAAAAAAAATTCCCACCTTTCTCCGTCTCGGTTTATAATGTGTCCTCTTGTATCTAAGACGTATTAAAAAAAATATTAAAAAGGAATCAAACATGACCCATGATCAAATTGTTGCTGCGTATGAAACCTACCTCGCTGAAAATGAAAACTTTGAAACTAAAAATGTAAAAGCAGCAGCGGCCAGGGCTAGAAAAGCGTTGGGTGAACTTGGAAAACTAACTAAAACCAGAAGAGCCGAAATCCAGGAAAAGAAACTCTCTCTGTAAGAGCAACTTTTTTTGCTCAGCGTGAGAGCAAAACAGAAGTACCCCTGTAGAAAAATTTTTGGGAGAAAATCTGCGGAGATGAAGCGGTATTGGTTCACCGTTGATTCCAAAAAATTCAGAATTGCCTGACGACCTGACCCTTCTTGCTTTCAAACTGAAAAAAATCATTCTCCGGATTGATTTTAATAGTAAACCTGTTTCAAGGTTTCCACTGCTCCATCCGGTACGCACTGTCCCAGAACATCCATTCCAGACGAGTGGACATGACGAAGGCTGCGTGCATTTTTTCAGTTTGTTGCATATTGGCCCGTTTGGCCACTCGATCGGTCAGGTCGATGGCGTTTTGAACGATCTCCTGAAACTCATCCCCTGAATACGTATCGATCCATTTTTGGTAAGGGTTGTCCTGCGCCGCGTTCTTATGGATGTGCATTCCCACTTCCCGGTAAATCCAAAAGCAGGGAAGCAAAGCCCCAAGAGTTTCTTCATAACTTGCATGGGTGGCGGTAGCAATCAGAAAATGCGTGTAAGAGAAACATCCCGGCGCCTGGCTGACATCCAGTTGAATCCCGTAGAAATCGAAATAAAATTCATGCAGACTGCGTTCGGCAACAATGGCGCCTTTGGAAAAATCGAGCAAGAGGACCAGGTCGTCTGGGTTTTGAGCGTTGGATGCCGCCAGGGCCAGCGCACGAGCAAAATCCACCAGATAAAGAGAATCCTGTTTCATATAAAACTGAAACTTCTCTTTTGCCAGGGTTCCCTCGGCCAGTTTTTGATTGAAAGGATGTTCTATAATTGATTTATAAATAGGCATGATGGCCGTCCATGCGGTTTTTGAAAAAGACATACTGCCTCCGATTATTTGTTCCAGGTCTGATAAAAATGCATGACGGGGCCTTTCCCCTTTCCCAACTTGTAGCCGGCCCCGGCTTCAAGCGCGCCGGTGAGGTAATTCTTGGCTTCCCGAACCGCGTCTTCAATAGAGTAAGAACGCGTAAGAAAAGCGGTGATCGCGGCGGAGAACGTGCAGCCGGTTCCATGAACGTTGTTTGTCTGCACCCGTTTTTGATTCAGCCAGTGAATCTTTCCACCCCGGACAAATAAACAGTCGTCGCTGGAATCTTGTAAAAGATTGCCTCCCTTCACCACCACAGCTCGAGCCCCCATTAGACACAAGTCCTTCGCCGCTTGCTCCATATCCTCGCGGTTGTCTACGGGACGACCCAAAATAGCTGTCGCCTCTGCAATATTCGGCGTGAGCACCGTTGCCATTGGAAGTAGCTCCCTTGAGAACAAGTCGATGGCGTCTTTAAGAAGCAGACGGTCACCGCTTTTAGCAAACATGACAGGGTCGACCACCAGGAGTGGAACGGGATTCTCTCGCAGGAACTCCGCCACTTTCCTAATAATGGGGGAATTGAACAGCATCCCGATTTTGACGGCATCCACGCCCACATCTTCCATGACGGTTTGGATTTGCTGAACAACAAACTCAGGAGGAATTTCTTGAATGCCACGGACCCCTAGAGTATTCTGGGCGGTCAGTGCGGTGATCACGGACATTCCGTAGCAACCCAGAGCGGAAAAAGTTTTCAGGTCCGCCTGAATTCCCGCCCCGCCGCTATTGTCCGACCCGGCAATGGTTAAGGTCCGAAAATACTCTGGTTTTTTAATTGGCTTCATTAAGGTCACAACCATCAATTTCTAAAGATCCCATGAATAAATAGATAATACGAATCATACCAGAGAAATTGACTTTATAAATATCTTGAAATAGAAGGTGGGGATAACTCTAAGGCGGGGTTTGGTAATTCTTTAAATCAGAGGGGAGTCATTCGCAAAAATATGAAATGCCTGCCTCGGCAGAAAGTTTTAGCGACTCGGGTTGAATCCATAAACCCTCTGTCATCGACTCCCTGGGCCATATCTTGCACAGGCTTGTTGTTTCTGTCCAAACTAATACTCTAGAAGCACACTCCGCTTTTCCGTAACCATATCCACTTCATCAATCGTTGTTAATCCTTGAAGAATTTTTTTGATGCCATCATAGCGGACGTTTTTAAACCCCCTATCCATGGCCAATTTTTGAATCTCCAGAATGGAAGAATTCTTGGCGATCAACTCTCGCATTTTCTCATCCAGAATAAACAGCTCATGAAGAGCAATTCGACCTTTATACCCTGTTTGATTGCATTCCCGGCACCCTCTGGCTCGATAAAAATGGACTTCTTGTTTTCCATCCCAGATAAAGTGATGTTCAATTTCTTCGGGAGTCAACGCATATTTTTCTTTACAGTGACCACATAGTTTCCGGACCAGTCTTTGCGCCATGACCCCGATAACGGAGGGCGCCACCAAAAAAGGTTCCACACCAATTTAGACGAGACGGGTCACTTCCTGAAAGGAATTATTCGTGTGCATCGTGGTCAGAACCAGATGTCCTGTCAGTGCGGCCTGAGAAGCAATTTTAGCCGTTTCAACATCTCGGACTTCTCCTAGTAAAATCACATCCGGGTCCTGGCGTAAAAATGATCGCAGGGCAGTGGCAAAATCCAACCCGATATGAGGATTCACTTGCACTTGATTGATCCCCTCCATCTTGTATTCCACAGGATCTTCAATGGTAAGAATATTAATGCCGGGTTTATTGATATGTTTTAGCATCGAAAAGAGGGTTGTGGTCTTCCCGGAACCTGTAGGACCGGTAACGAAAATAACTCCATTGGGAGTTTGCATCAATTCTTTGACCTTCTGGAGATTTTCATGTGAAAAGCCCAGTTCCTCAATATTTGGAATGGGCTGCTCTACGACATGCCCCATTATCCTAAGGACTATCTTTTCCCCGTGAATCGTGGGAATGGTGGAAAACCTGAATTCAATAGAACGATTGGCCAGGGCGAGGGAGATTCTTCCATCCTGCGGTTTTCGCCTTTCTGTAATATCCAGTTTCGCAAGAATTTTAAGCCTGGATATCAAAGGGATGTGGATTGCTTTTCCCAGGTTTAATTTAAGCTCAAGAAATCCATCAATGCGGAATCGAACCTGAACATGAGTTTCAAAGGGTTCTAAATGAATATCACTGGCACGTTCCTTGATCGCAAAAAGTAGTAAACTGCGAACAAGTTGCACGATTGCTTCGGTTCCAGCAATTTCTTTTAATTGCTCGTTGGAAATTTCCCGACCATATTCCACAAAGTCAGTAATGCCATCGCCATCAACAAGTCCTTTGGTGAGATTTTCCAGAACCCCGGCAGATTGATAGTGAATTTCTATCGCATCTTCGATTTCCTCCGGCAAAGCAAATACGGGGCTGACTTTTTTATTAATTATAGATTCAGCGTTGGCCAAGACGCTTGCGTCTCTCGGGTTCGCCGTGGCCAGGGTAACAATATCCCCAAATTGATAAATGGGGATGATTTTATTTTTCCTGGCAAATTTTTCCGGGAGTTGATGAACCACTTCGGATTGAAAAAGGGTTTTTCCAAGCTCTACAAAAGAAAATCCTATGGAATCTCCCCAAATTATTCCAAGCTCAAATTTATTCGCCGCTCCTCCACGAAACCCCTGGCAAAGACGCTTAAAAATTGCAAAGGAATCTCCTTTGTAAATTTTAGAAAGCTTAAAAACGTCCTCTTTAGTCAGCAGATCTTTTTCAAGCAATAATTCAAAGAATTTTTCGTTTTTAGTAGCTAACAATTATTTCTTCCGTTCTTCTTTTTTGCGTCGCATCATCTCCAGGATCTCTTTTTGAGATAATTTCTGCGATTTAAGCGTACCGAGGCCATTTTCTTTTTCTATTTCTGCCAACATTTTATTGAGATCAATTTTTTTGTTCATCAGCTTACCGTCCGGCGGCTTCAAATTCCTGCCATACATCCTCGACCAGCTCTTTAATTTCAGCAATGGGGTTGTCCTTGCGAATATAACTACTGGCTCCGAGTTCGAGGCATTGTTCAATGCTCCCGACATCGGTAAGAGACGTCAACATGATCACAAAGGCATCGGGCTTTATTTGTTTAATTTCCCTAAGGGCTTCAATTCCAGTTTTCATCGGCATGTTGATATCCATGAGAACGATATCCGGAGATTCCGCCTGAAACATTTCAACAGCTTCCTGACCGTTTTTGGCTTCGATAATCTCTTCAAACCCTAAAGATTTAATGACATTTTTCATCAAGGCCCTGATATGAATTTCATCATCGACAAGCAGCAATTTATGTTTATTTTTTTTCATGATTACCTCAGATTTTTAGAAATTTTAAATGAAAAGGTAGTGCCAACTTCCATTTGGCTTTCAATATCAAGAGTTCCCTGGTGAGCTTCGACCATTTTTTTAACGATGGCCAGACCCAACCCGGTACTCGACTCGCCTCCCGTTGGTTGGGCAGTTAATTTCTGAAATCCTCCAAAAAGTTTTTTCTGGTCTTCCAGAGAAATTCCCGGTCCTTCATCGCGAACGCCCACCTTCGCGCTATCGTCCACACTTTCTAATGACACATAAATATTGGACCCCGGAGAGGAATATTTAATCGCATTGGTGAGCAGATTTTCCACAACTTGCGTGATCCGGTTGGGGTCTATATTGAATTCAGGAACATCTTCCAGCGAAAGCTGAATTTTCATTTGCTTATTTTCCGCCAGGCGCTCATTGGCCCGAACCACCTTCTCGACCAATTCCTTGAGCGAACATTTTTTAAGGTTTATCGTCAAATTCCCACTTGCGATGACCGAGGTGTCGAGAAGATCATTCACCAGACTGAGCATGTACTGACTGGCGTCATGCATGGTCGCAATAAATTCCTTCACATCGCCATCGGAGAAAGTATTATTTTCATCCAGCAATAACTCGGAGAGGCCACGGATGGAGACTAAAGGATTACGCAGATCATGTGCCGCCATGCCTAAAAACCTGTTTTTCATCTCGTCCATCTCAGTGAGCTTATTCACGCTATCTTTCAACCTGGAAAGCAAACTTTCCCGCATTTCCGTCAAGGCTCTTAAATTGACTTGCGTCCGAACCCTGGAACACACCTCTTCGTGCTGAAAGGGCTTGTTGATATAGTCCACAGCTCCCATTGAAAATCCTTTAACCACATCTGCAGTTTCATTTTTTGCGGATATGAAGATGATCGCCGTGTCCCTGTTATTGACATCACTCTTGATCCTGCGGCACGTTTCGTAACCGTCGATTCCCGGCATCATGATATCCAGCAAAATCAGATCCGGTTTTAACCGGGCGGCAATTTTGACTGCGGCTTCTCCACTGGTCGCGACCGAGAGTTCATAACCTTCCGGCGCCAGCGTTTTTCGTAACACATCAATATTTGCGGGCGTGTCATCCACAATGAGAACTTTATTCCTTAATAGGCTTGTTTTTAATTCAGTCTGTTGAGTCATTTAACGCTCCATCGATAATTATTTCATCCAAAGTATTGAGCACGCCGTCGAAATCATACGATTGGACCAACCCGGATAAATGGCTTGCCAGAAGTTCCCCATCCTCACCCAATTGGCATAAATTGCGTAGCTCCTCCTCCAATTGAGTGACATTGCCTTCTTCAACCGCATCTTTAAAATTCATAACCAATTTTCCGGGAATACGGATCTTTGAAAAATCAATCGACTGGCGAGGCGCGTGATTTTCACTTTCCTTCTCACCTTCGCTCGAAACTTCATACTCAAACTCCGCTCCCAATAGTTGCGACAAACACTAAAAAATCTGTTCGACTCTAAAGGGCTTGGCGATGAAATCATGACAACCGATATCTAAATATTCTTTCCGTTGATGCTCAAAGGCAGATGCGGTGATGCTCACCATCTTGAACCTGTCCTTCCCATACCTTTTGATGATTTCCCCGACCGCCTCTTTGCCGCCCATCACCGGCATGCGCATGTCCATGAAGAGGATGTCGGGATCGAAAGAATCCAATTTATCCAGCGTTTCTTTTCCATTCTCCGCCTCCATTACTTGTACACCGATATCCTTCAGGAGCAGGGACAGAACATCCCGGTTGATTTTTTTGTCGTCCACGACCATCGCCTTGACGCTGAATCCCGGTGCCAGGCCAGTAATCTTGCGTTCACCGCGTTTGGACCGCGCTTGAACCTCCGTTGTTGCCGGAGGCAAGTCTAAAGTAAAGAAGAAACGCGAACCTCGGCCCTCCTCAGATTCAATTTTTAGCTTTCCGCCCATCATTTCTATTTGTTTCCTGGCGATCGCCAGTCCCAGGCCGGTGCCTCCTTTTTCCACACCCTCCTCAGCCTGCTGGAACGGCTCGAAGATTTTACCTTGAGCTTCCCTGGGAATCCCCTTCCCTGTATCGGTCACCGAGAATTGATAACGATCTTTCGCCTCGAATTTAACCTCTAATACGACTTCGCCCCCATCCGTAAATTTGACCGCATTCCCCAAAAGGTTGATCAATATTTGTCTCAGTTTTCCCTCATCGCCGTGTAAACTAAAAGGATTCCCGTTCAATCCCTCCAAGTGAAAATTCAGGCCCTTCTGTTCGCACCGGTAACGGAACATGACCCCGAGCCCCTGAACCAATTCGTTCAGGTCAAAGTCGCCGAGGTGCAACCCCATGTGTCCCGCCTCGATTTTGGAGATATCCAGAATATCGTTGATCAGGCTCAAAAGATGGTTGCCGCTTTTTTCGATCGTTGCAACCGCTTCCTGCTGGTTCTCCGCGAGAGTGGAATCGCGCCTCATGATCTGGGCATACCCCAGAATCGCGTTCATGGGTGTGCGAATCTCGTGGCTCATATTGGCAAGGAAAGCGCTTTTTGCCCGGTTGGCGGATTCCGCCGCTTCCTTGGCCTTGGTTGCCTCTTCTTTAGCTCGATCAGACTCCCCGACCGCCAGGATAATTTCCCGCTCTTGCTCTTTACGCTCGGTGATGTCCCGAACAATGCCGGAAAACAACCGCGTCTCGCCCACATACATTTCACTGATCCCAAGATCCAGGGGGAACGTCGACCCGTCCTTGCGCAGACCCACCACTTCCCGGCCAATGCCGATGATTTTGGAAACTCCCGTTTCCCGATAGTTCTGCAAATACTGGTCGTGCTCGGAACAATAGGGTTCCGGCATCAGCATCTTCACGTTCTGACCGGTCACCTCTTCCGGCTTATAACCGAACAAACGCTCCGCTGCGGGGTTGAAGGATTCAATAGTTCCCTTCTCATCAATCGTGATGATTCCATCCACGATATGATCCACCACCGCTTTGTTTTTCGCCTGGCTTTCGCGAAGGGCTCTTTCCGCCAGTTCTTGTCTTTTCTGGTTATGAATCGCATGAATGAGACTGGCGCTGGTATTCAGAATCGGATCCAGGTATTGCACAACTTGTTCATCGTATCCCCCCGGTCGATTGGCAATTCCCACCATGCCTATCATTTTGCCTTTGAGATAGATCGGGCAACCTAGAAAAGCCTTTAAATCGGGGTGACCTTCAGGAAGCCCTCCGGCACGAGAGTCTTTGGAGGGTTTGTTGGAAATAACGGTCTTGCCGGTCGTGAGTGCCACTCCAAAAAGCGTATTGAGGTTGTGAAACTCCAGCCCCATCGTAGCGTTGACTTCATAAAAATCCTGCCATTTTTCATTCCAGGCGATATTGGTGATCGCGTGTGTTTTGAGATAAGGTTCTCCACTTGCACTTTGCAAAACCTCCCCGATGAACCCATAGTCACTTTCCGTCAACTCGAGGATATTTTTCAGCAATCCGTCAAACAGGAGGGCCGGATTGGCCTCGGCAATAAATTGCGATTGCACATGGCTTAACGTGTTTAACAAATTATTTACAGATGCCTGATCTTGCAAAACCTGGTCGCGTTCCTGCTCAAAAATAAATTGCCTCCAACGCCAAATCAATGCCAACACTGCTGCCATAATCAAAATTGAAAATTGTATTAAAAATCCCCGTTGCTGGCTTATAATGGGCAGATAAGCTTCTTCCCGATCTATTTCGGTGGCGATGCCCATGTTCAAAACCGGCAGCCAGGTCCAGGCTCCCACCACCGTCACTCCCCGGTAATCGTTGTACCCTTCTACATTCCCCCCCGATTCCCCACGGACAGCACTGGCGGCCATTTCAGTCAGCGGTTGTTTGCCACGGGCAACTTTCGGGCGATACCCCAAGGTCATATCTCCTCCCGGATCACGAATCTCTACCTGGAGAATGGCGCCGGATTGCGTATTTAACGGAAGGAGTTCAATTTTCTTCAAATCCTCAATAAAGCGACTGTCGGAAACCATGAGTCCATTTTTATTGAAAGCATAAGTTTCGCCACTGACCCCATTTCGACTGGTGGCGAGCATGTTCGAAAATTCATTCTCAGGACGCAGGCGAAAGGCGAGCACCGCCTCGACTTTTCCCTCTTTGTTCCACACTGGGCTGGACACTAACATGGTGGGCCAATTCGAATGCCATACTCCGTTAGCGTCTGGCAGATCCATCTCACCCGTGAACGGAAGCGAGAAAACCGTCTCTCCCCTGAGGGATCGCTGGATGAAATCCGATCTCTCTATGAGCTCCTTCTGACCGGTGGGTTCGTCCAGCAACGCACCGATCTGGAGTCCGTCCTTATTCAGAACGACGAACCCCGTAAAACCAAATGCCCTGGTCAACAATCCAAGGGACTGCCTCAGGAATGCAAGCTCTTCGGATTCTCGCAACGAATCCGGAGTCCATCCTTTTACCGAGGCTTTTTGAGCCAGCGATAAGATGTTGCGGCGGATCTCTGAATTTTGTGCCTGAGTTTTTACTGTCCTTTTTTTATCATCCATCCAGATCATCAGCGCCTCGGTATTTGCAGTGAGCACATCCCTAAGCCTTACCGATAAATTGGTTTTCATCTGCTCTACGAAAGCTTTATGGGTGAACCAATCCACAGTCAGCAAGGACAGTAAAAAAACCAAAGAAAAAATGATTTGGCATTTAAAACCAAATCGGCTTTTTTTAAGGCTGGGGGGTTTTGTATTTGCGTTCACTCAGACAGTTCCTCACTAAGAACGAAATTGAGAAAAAAAGGGGGAAAGCTGGCCACCCGCTGACACCCAATATCCTAAAAAACAAGGATGAAACTTTGCCTATTTTTTTTACGATTACATTAAATGTTAAAGCAGATACCACAGAAATGCAATTGTTTACGGATATATAATTCGTATATCAGATATTATTTCAATGAGGATGAAACTGGCGAGAACTGCAAATCCATTCAAAAATGGGGTCGTGCGCTAAAATCATATAAACATAATTTTTTCAGATAGTTATCCGAACACTCACATATTGTGCAGCTTTAGATTGAGTCTGACATACTATTTTATAACCCAATGAGCTCTGACGGTAGGAAGATAATCTTTTCAGAAATTTTATGGTATAGCGAATTCCAGGGAGCCATGAAAGACAAATAGCTATGAACCCTTAATGGAAGGACATATTCGTGCTGTGATTGACAGCGTGATTCCGAAATGGCAAAATCTCGCTTCAATCGGAGCAATCATTTTAGGGCATCTCTAAAAATTAGTTTATTACAGGAAATCGAACACTGTACAAGGATTTCTTATATTGGTGGCGACCTATCCTTAAATTTAAGGGCAGGTCGCCTGTTCCACTAAAACAAAGCCATCTCCTTAAGTTGACGATTAGGAGCATTTAGTCAATTTTTAGAGATACCCTTTAGTTCATAGGTGATTTGCTTAAAGACAAACTCTGAAGAGTTCAAATGGACGCGACCCATGCCAGAGTTTCGAGTTGAGAAAACCAGCTTACGTGGCTCTCCGGAAAAACCCTGCGACGAAGCGGTTTTGAAAGAAACCCTGGAAATGACCGACGAAGGCTCTTTAAAGCTCCGTGAAGTTTGGGTGATTCATGTAGATTTGATGGATGAACTGATCACCTTCCGGGACAAATATGGTGAATTGATCCTTGACCAGGACCCTTCCTTCCCCCAAATCCCGGACTGTATAGAAATATACGATGACTGGCGGGAAACAAAACGCGAACCCGGCTCTCCACCGGATTGATGGAACCCGTTTTCAGAATGACCTAATTGCATTCTGACTCAGACGCTCTATTTTTGGGCTCTCAGGTGGGATGGGGCTCAATCCCCATTAACTTAAGATAGTAAGGGGACGATTCATTAGGTGTCAAAGTTCTTGCCGGACCGCTTCGGGCCATTTTTCCGTTTCCAGCCCGTTTTGCGCGAGAAATCCCCAGGTCAGCCGTTCAATGCCGAATCCGGCGCATCCGGTGGCGGCAGAATTCCCGCCCTCTGAAATCTCAAAGGGTTTGCTGTAGTGGTTGGCATGGTAATTAAACGATGCGGCGGCCAGGGAAGTTCCTGAGGCGGGGAGCGCAATTCTTAACTCCCATTTCACGGGTATATTTTTCGATGACGCAAACTCAGAACCGGAAGCAGACAAGGGATCATCCGCAGGCTCCACCCACGCGCGCAACCCAATGCTTTTCATCCATCCAGTGGCCAGAGTTTCAATTTCTCTCAGCGAATCCCGCACGAATACCGGGGTTCCCATATACACGGATTCCCGCATGATGAACTCCCACAACCGATCCGGAGAAAATTGCTCCGTCCCTTCATAGCGGTAGCACCGACCCTGAGTGGTGATGGTGACCGGACGGTCTTTGGGGATGGTACTGTTTCTGAAATGCGGGTAGCAGTGCAGACAGACCGCAGGTTTGCCCAGGTGCTCTGACGATTCCGACTGAACGCCGGGAGGCGACGAAGTGAACCATGTAAAACCGGAGCCTTGACGGTTCGTGTAATCCGGGTATTCCATTAAATTCCGCGGAATCAGGTTAGGATAAACAAATTCCTGCGGTTTCTGCTTCAGGGTCATCCGGTAACATTCCCGTTCAAAATATTTGAAGGTTTTGAGGAACAGGTTTCCCATGCCGTATTGCCCAGGGCCAAAGGAGATCAAGTGTCCGGCGTTCAACAGTTCGGGAAGGATGTCGTGGTTACAGGAACAGGGGGCGGCGCGATTGTCAAAGACGGTGCGTGTCTGAAGATGATTCAAGAATTCCACATCCGATGTTTCCTGTTGGCCTAGCAAAGTTCGGGCAATCGCCTCGATGCGGGCGGAGCTGTTTTCTTCCCTGCAGGTATAACGGATTTCAGATCTGGAGTCGGAAACGATTTCCAGGTTCAGAACCTGATCGCATAAATACGGGAGGTAAAAACGAAGCTGTTCAAGCGCTTCGGGATCGGCTGGAAGACTAAGGGTCACGGATTTTTCAATCATAAGCGCAGTTGGAGCGAGTCACTTTTGTATTTTTTAAGTCGTCAAATGTATTTGGAGCAAAGTTGGAATATAGCAAGCTATACGTTTGGGTTATAGTCCTTCCATAAATACTTTTCAAGTTCAAGTTAAGCGACCTTATTTCTTTCGATAGCCAAGACCCTGGGCGCTACCTGAACCGGTTGACCTAGAAGACTCGGTTGACAGAGTGAGTCTAAAATGACAAAATCCATATAAATTCAAATTGATATCTAATAGAATCTTTTCGGAAAATTTCCGTTGAACAGGACTTATGCCAGAGTTTCGAGTTGAGAGAACAAGCTTACGCGGATCTCCCAAAAAGCCTTGCGACGAAGCGGTTTTAAAGATAACACAGGAGATGACCATCGAGAGTTCGCTAAAAGCTTGTGAGGTTTGGGTTATCAACATAAATTTGCTGGATGAACTGATCACCTTCCGGGACAAATATGGTGAATTGATCCTTGACCAGGACCCTTCCTTCCCCCAAATCCCGGACTGTATAGAAATATACGATGACTGGCGGGAAACAAAACTTGAACCCGGTTGTTAGCCGGAGGGAAGGCAATCAGTCTGACTCTATCTCTTCCTCAGCTTTCCTTTTGATACCCTGCCTTTTGTAAACTTTGACAGAGTCCTTAACTTTCTCGTGATACCTTTTGGATTGGATTTGTTGCGCAGCTACTTCTGCCTCCAGTTCAGCTTTGGTTTTTAATTGTTTTTTATTTTTTTTCATGAGGTCTGATTGTCCGCTTCATTATTAATAATGATTATTGAAGCCGTATTCATACTTTTAAAAGTAGCCATGCACAAATTGAAAAAATTATTTCTTTTGTGTCATGTCCACTTTGCCGTCGAAGTTTCTATCGAGTTCCACCCTGGCCAACTTCCCGGAAGAATTAAAATGCTCCCAACGGTCGGCCTTGCCATCTTGATTGGTGTCGTACTCGACCCTGGTCAGGTTTTTGGATGGATCTAAATATTGCCACTGGTCGGGTTTTCCGTCGCCTGTGGTATCAAACGCCGAATGCTCCAGAATATCCCCGGAGGAAAATACACTCCACTGATCCACCTTGCCATTATCTGTGGTGTCCCTTTCCACCTTAATTAATTTTTCCTGTTCGTCGTAAAACTGCCAGGTATCCAATTTATTATTCTGATCCTGATCGATTTCCACTTTGACCAGCTTCTCATTGGTTCCATAAATTTCCGTCCAGTCGAACAAATCGTTAAACTTGCTGGATTTCTCTACTCGAATCAATTTTCCTTGATCAGAATAAATCTGGTGATGATCCATTTTCCCGTCGCTGTTTCGGTCAAACTCCACCCGAATCACCTTCTTATTTTTCCCATAAAAATCGACTTGATCTACTTTGCCATCTGCGTTGGAATCGTGCTCAATTTTTTCAACAATTCCATTCTCTGAAACATGCTGCCATTGATCAATTTTTCCGTCAAAATCGGAATCGATTTCGTTGACTTCGGCCCAGCCTGGGGAAGCAACCACCAGGAAATTGCAAACAACTAAACCAGAAATGAGTTTTTTTAATTTTGAACTTACTCTTTTATCTTTTGACATTTTGAAATCCTGAAGTTGGGTGTTGAAATTTTATCAAAGCTCTAATCATTCATTCAATTTGAATCTGAATGGCAAAATAATATCTAGAAAAGGCTTGTCTATTTCATCTGGAAAACCCGAAAACGGAGCCGCCCGCTTCACCGCTTCGATAGCTTCTTCATTCAAGACGCGGTAGTTGGTTTTAGATACCAATTGGATATTTTTCACGTTCCCATTTTGCATCACCGTAAATTGCACGGTCACTTTACCCTCTTGCCCCGATTTGCGTGCGGATTCTGGATATTTCTTGGCGGATGCTATCAAAGCTTGCAATGTCCCCAGATAACCATCTAAAACCCTCGGGTCGACAATCTCTGGCACAGGACGTGGGCTGGAAAAAGTTACCGCCGCGACTAATTCTCCCTTTTGAACGAATTCCGCCCTCCTGTTGCTTCCAATGGTACTGCTTGATGACGGAGCGACGCTTAAGACCTTCGCCGAAGGAAGCGTTGATACGGTACGGGTTTTTGCCTCATAAAATGTAGTGGCCCTATCAGGTGTTGTCACCGATTCGAATTCGGGAGCAGAAGGACGTATCACCGCTTGTGTAGAGGAGATGGAGCGGGATGAGAAACCTCTTTTAAATTCCACAGCCCTATTTTGATCCGCTCTCTCGGAGGAAAAACTGGCTACCGAAATAGATCTGGATTGTAGCCCAGAAGGATCAAAGCCGGCAGCGCTCGCATGAAAACTTGTTTCTTTCCCGGAAACTTTAGAAAAAATGCGAACGTTTTTCACCGGTCTTGGCAACGGTGAAATATCTGCCGACTTTGCTATTCCTGTCGCTGATCGTTGAACCTTTGAGGCGATACTTTCTCCAGCAAATAATTTTTCAATCGTACGCGGTCTTGGGACCACCGTATTTGCAGAAATATCGGCCTTGGCCATTTGGAACGATTTTTGTGAGAGATTAGCTTTGATTTCCTCAACCATTTTTGGTTTCGCTGGAACCATGCGGGACACAGGCTGCAGTGCAATCTCCTTTTTTCTGATTTTTTGCGCCGAGTATGCAGGGTGAGGCTGCGTTATTTTTATGGGAGTGATCTGTTTCGAATCATTTATTTTCTTTTCCTTGACCGCAACCTTTTGAATCGGATCAGGCTTCTTTGACACCATTTCAATTTTAAATTTTTTAAGGGGTGGTGGAGGTGGCACGTTTCCTGAGGCTAGGAGGGTTCCGTATATCGAGACCAAAATAATATGCAGAAAAAATGATCCTGCTATTGCATACCCTATGGGAGTTTTAAAAGAAAAAAACATTTTCATTTTATTTTCCTGTCAAATTTACAAATTGGTCGGTTCGGTGGCGAGGATGAAGTCCGTCGCACCTGCCTGCCTTGCAATGTCAATGATCTCGCCAAACAATGCGAACTCAATTTTCTTATCACCTTCAATGACCACCACCTTGTTTTCATGCCCCGTCAATTTTTCACTCAATAAATTCTTTAAATTTTCCTTTTGGATTTCCTGTCGATCCAATTGCAGTTTGTGATCGTAGCTGACGCTGACAACAATATTTTCCGTCTCGTTTTTTTTAGAAGTTTCCGCATCAGGCAAATCGATGGCGTCGCCCTGTTTGATGGCGGTCGAGGTCAACAGAAAGAAAATCAATAAAAGAAAAACAATATTGATCATGGGAGCCAGATCGAGCGTGAAAAATTCCTTGTCCTTTGTATCTTTTCGCAACTTAATCATGTTTTCTTACCGAATAATGGAAAAATTTTCCGCACCCGCTTTTTTAGCTAAATCCAGAACGCGAACAAACGTGTCGTATTTAACTTTTTTATGAATATCCACAACCAGGCTTTTATCTTTTCTGGAATTAAATTTTCCTTCCAGTTCGGGTACCAGGAAGTCGAAATCAATTTTTTCATCATTGATACGGACTAAACCTTCCTCATTAACTCTTAAAGTCAATGGGGTTTCCAAAATCCCGACCTCAGAGTTTTCACCCGGCAAATTTATATCAATGCCTTGCCCCTGGACAGAAAAGGTCAGCATGAAAAAAATTAAAAGTAGAAACACCACATCTATCAATGGGGTGATGTCTAATCGAAATCGTTTTTTTGTTTTCTTCATCAATTGCATTTTGAGCGGCCAAATAAATTAAGTATTTTACAAGCAGTCATGCTTCAACCAATTCATCTCTCCAATCGTTTTTTGAATTTTGCTCCGGCTTTTCATCAGAGAAGTGGTGAATCATGATGCGGCCGCATTTCTCCAGATTGAAGGCAACGTTTTCCGTCCGGCGGGTGAAATAATGAAGCATGATCATGGTAGGAATAGCCACAGACAATCCTGCGGCGGTGGTGAGAAGCGCCTCCCAAATTCCACCCGCCAGAAGACTGGGGTCAACAATCCCTTTGTGCTCTGCTACCTTGCTAAACGCCTGGACCATCCCGATTACAGTGCCCAATAGACCAAGGAGTGGTGTGATACTGGCGATCACTTCCAAGCCACGGATGTATCTATTTTGCTTGTTGATTTCCTCCTGCCCGACTTCCGACAACGTCTCTTCCATCTGCCACTTAGGCAGATCCTTCAGACGCAATCCTTCGCCGATCATTCGCTTCATAGAATCTCCTGAGTCTTTCTCATCCATCCATTCTTCAGAAAACCTATTACCTTTTAATGATTCTTTTAAGCGATTGAGAGTTTCTTTAGGGTCTTTCTGCGTGGTTCGAATGAAATATAATCTTTCGATAACAATGGCCAGCGCAATGACAGAGCATACGAGGATGGGAATCATGATGAATCCCCCCTTGCCTACCAAACCAAATGTAGATTGAATAAAATCGAGCATTTTGGACTCCCTGATTAAAAATATTTTTAGCTACACATGTATGATTTCCGTGCCTGACTAAATCAAATAAATGATCCCCGCCCCAAGGGGCGGGGTATTTAAAGGTAGTTTTTTTATAACCTCCCCTAACCCCTCCTTGCAAAGGAGGGGAATGTGAAAGGAAACCCCGTAGCAGAGCTACGAGGAATTCTTTTGATTAACTTTTGGTCAACCTGCCCCGGCAAAGAACAGCTTTCTGCCCATCCTCGGCAAGTTCCGTCCAGGTCGCATACACCCGTCCACCACTACCAGCAAATAGCAACGGGTAGGAGACACTGTCACCAAGTGAAGGGAGCTTTTCAGGTTGAGACGGCGTCCCGGTTGCAGAAATTTTCATGAGCCAGGGACGGATACTGCCCCAGCCATTGTCAATACTGGGTTCTCGCCCTTGAAAAATAACCCAGGCCTCATCCTCAATGATCTGAATATCTGGATGATTGGCATCGAGTACATTTCCCTGGATTTCTCCAAGATACTCAAAACTTTTTCCTCCATCTGATGACAGGGCGCCGCGCAAACTGGATTGGTTATTCGCACCGCTATACCAAACGACGAATAACTTTCCATTGACGGCTTTCATTGCTGGTCCAGAATGCGCGCAACCATTGATCTTCCAACCCTCTTTTGTCACACGGACCTTCTCCGACCAGGTATCGCCTTTATCTTCGGAAGTGGACACCACGATGATCCGGTTATCTCCCTCATAAACATGTCGCCATGCAATAAAAACTTTACCCGATTCATCGAAAGCAATGGCCGGGCGGCAGCAGGGGCAAATCGCTCCAGAGACTTTCACATTCTTTCCGAAAGATTTCCCCTGATCGATTGATTTGGCAATATAAATGGAACCGGTCCCTGGAGGGTTGGTTTCCTTATCGCGGCCATCCAGCCAAGCGACATAGATGGTTCCATCCGGTGCGACTTCCATGGTTTGAAATGAATGGTAGCCTTTGGCATCATCGTCATTCACTTTGATCGCAGGTGTGAAACTGCGGCCAAAGTTCATCGACCGAGCAAACTTTAAATCTTGCCCTCCCTGCCAAAACGCATACATTTCAATCCCCGATCCCTTTCTTAGCAGAGGACCGTTCTCACCATGGGCGCTGACTTCTCCCGGAACTGTATTTATTGTGTAGGGTTTCGAAAACGTGTCCCCTACATTGTGAGAACTCAAATAGAAGAGATCCTGACCACTGCCCTTATGCCCGGCATAAATAAAGTTCATGCTTTCGGAGGTTTTCAACATGAGCTGAAGTCCGTTGCCATGACCCACCACCTGAGGTTGGGACTCCCAACCCACCAGGCGCTCACTTGTTTCCAGAGGACTTTGGGACAGCGTCCCGGAAGCCCCCTGATCGGGTGAGTTCTTAATACTTCCTGTGCAGGAAATATTGATAACCAGCAGTGAAAGGGCAAAGCATAAATTAATATTTTTATTAATAATCACGACCTTATTCCTCAAAAATCATTCAGATTAGAACCTTATAGTGACACCACCATAAAAACTTCTTCCGTCGCCGGCATAGAAAAGGGCCGATGACTCCGACGCAGTGACTGCCGTTGAAAAGTTGGAAATATACTCGGTGTCAAACAGGTTGCGCCCGGTAACGTAGGTGCTGATGTTTTTAGTCACCTCGTAACCGGCACCAAAGCCCATCAACGTATAACTGGGAGCTGAAAACGTGTTGTCAAAAGTAACATCCGCTTCACTCACATAATCCATATTCAAGGCTAAAAACCAGTCATCCCGGTGGTCATACCGAAGCTCTGACCGAAAGACATGCGGCGGGACACCGGCAATGGTGTTGTCGCCAAATTGTGCATCCCCAACAAAACGAAAATCGCTGTAGGTATAGACGTTGTTCAATTTCAGGCGATCCCCGCTCGACACCAGGTTTTCAGCCAGCACTACTCCTAAGCCTGCTTCGATACCCTGATGAATTGTATCTTCCGCATTGAATCCAGTGGCTGGAATCGTGCCTCCTGTGGTGAAACTTAAAATCTCATCCTTCAGCCAGGCGCGATAAAGGGTTAAGTCCCAATCGAAGATACCCTGCTGTCCGCGGGTTCCTGCTTCAACGGTCCAGGCTTTTTGCGCATTCAGATCGATAAAACCCGCCGTGCCTCCCTGCGTTAAATCGCTGAAATCGGGCGGCTCAAAACTTTTAGTGACATTAGTGAAAAACTGTACAGTTTTGGAATGGTCATACAGGACACCAAAGCGAGGATTGAAGGATTCGTAGGTATCGCTGTCCGTTTCACTGGGTGTCAGATGATTGAACACATCTCGGTGCGCCCAGACAACCTGGCCCCCGGCGATCAATGCCAACTGAGGAGTCACAAAAAACTGGTTCTCTCCAAACACCACCACGTTATAGGCCGTTTGATCGGTGTCAGAAGTTAAAGCTCCTCTTCGTGCACCAATACCAAAATTGGAAAAGACTTTCGCATCCGTCATACCCACATGGGTGGTAACACCCGTCCGAAAGGTATTTTTAAATTTTCCGATCTCATACTTTCCAGAACCTTGCGCAAACACGCCAAAGCTGTTGCTGTCCTGATCGATAATCCCGACAAAAGGAGTGATCGGATGAAACAACGATTTGTCCGTGATGAAAGCGCCGACATCCAATTTATTTCCATCACCGAGATCGAAGGTGGTTTTATTGGAAAACCGGTAGGATACGATATCGCGGTGTTGGTTGCTGGTGCTCACAGTAGCAGTACTATTTTCAGGATTGTTTAAGGCAACCGACCGGGTCACCGTTCCTGGCAACTCAAGTTCGATAGCGTTTGCAGTAAAATAGAAACGCGTTTCAACGTTTTCTGACAACTTCATTCCATAGTTTGAATTAATTTTGTAACTTTCCTGGTCCGAATGCACCCGGAAGCCGTTACTCTTGAGTCCGGTGATACTAAGAAATAAATTCGAATTATCAAACTTAAACCCGGATTGAATGTTACCGCGATACGTATCAAACGACCCCGCTTCAAGACGAAGTTGATGGCCAGGGTTACTTTGGCCGGTTTTGGAGATCATGTTGACAACGCCGCCAATCGTCGTGCCGCCATATTGCAGACCATTACCGCCTTTATAGACTTCTATGCGTTGCAGAGTGAGGTTGTCGATTTCCTGAAAATCGCCGCTACTATCCGCCGAGTTAAAAGGGACACCATCCTGCAATGCCGCCAGCCCCTTCTGATGAAAATTGCGTTGAAGACCAGAACCTCGGATAGAAATACGCACCTCTTCTGCGAAGCGTTTAGTCGCGTAGACTCCGGGCACAAAGGAAAGAGTGTCCTCAAAGTTTTGACTGAAGTCATTTTCAAAGGCTTTACTATCAACCACCGCCGCCCCGCCTGGGGTGCGCTGGATAATTTTGGCGGCTTCCAAATTGCTTGGAACTGTCAAGGTTCCAACAGTGGACTCGAATGTCCCAATGGATGTTCCAGTGGTTTCTTTGTATTTTGCCTTTGGGGCCTCTATGACGACTTCAGGCAATACTTGTTGGTTATCTTTTTCAGCCGCCAAAACAGGCTGAACAATTACAAAATTTAACAAAACAATAGTCGAGACCAACCAGGTAGATACTTTTTTCAGGCAAAACATGAAACTCTCCTAACTTTCCATTACTGCAGAGCGCAATAATTATCATTTTTGAAAAACTTCCTCATGTCACCTCGTTAATTTGCGAGGCAATATGAGAATCTCCCAAAAATCCAGAGGGCCTTGTTGCTGGCGGAGCTCACCATTTCAAGGGAAAAACAGCGCATCCAGTTGCAAATGTTCGCGCAAACAGGAAAAGCAGGCACGGCTTTTCAGGAGCGAACAAACCTAATGAATATTTTTTTGGGAACTAAAACAATAAAGAAAAGTTAGAGCGACTTCGGAGGATGGTCCAATTGGAATGGAAGGAAAAATTTGTGACGCGGGGATTTAAGGCTAAAGCTATCAGTCTGATCTTCAGCCACGATGAGGGAAGAATCAGAAACGAATAAAAGGTTTTTTGAAAAATTCACCGATGCAGGAATGGAGGCTGTGGAAGATCCTCCACAATCAGGTGCAATTTGGCGTTCATTATTGTCCTTTTTACTTTTAACGTGCGGACAGGGAAGCACTTTTTCATGATGTTTCAGCGGGCAAGCATGTTGCACCGTAGCGCTTTCCAATACGTGGGCTTTCTTTTCATGATGGTGAAAAGGAGACGCACTTGCTCCTGAAGTCCAAACAAGAACCCCAAAAAATAAAAAAATACAGGCTATGGATCGATTCAGCATAAATCGGATTGTATTTAAAAGGTACTGATTGTCAAAAACCATTTTTAATAACATCTATAATCTTCGTTTTCACACAGCCTGGGCCATAAGTGAACATCATAGCCCAGACCAATTACTACATTCTTTGATTTTCTTATTTCTTGTTCTAAATAATTTGCCTACATAGTGCCTACACAAATAAAAATGGGTTACGCCTTAAAGACATAACCCATTGATATATTTGGTGGGCCGTCTCGGGATCGAACCGAGGACCTACTGATTAAGAGTCAGTTGCTCTGCCAATTGAGCTAACGGCCCACGTTTCATTTACTGAATAGTGGAGTGGTAAACTAGCACTTTCGATGCGACGAGTCAACAAGACCGAATAGTCCCCAGGACCCAGCGTAAAAAATTATCGGATCAAGTTAATTACAAGCCGGATAAATACGATATGACTTGAAATTGAATCGCAGGGATCCAACTGGAAAGACCTCCTAATACCAGGGATAAAAACAAAAATAAGAACGCCTTTTGGCGATCTTCCCGCATTTGTACGGCATCGATCAGAAACCCGACAAACATCAGGCCAAAAAACAGAACTCTCTGGGCATTCCATAAAACGGATTCTCCCGCCAGAGGCTCCTCTCGTATCCCTGGAAAGTGGTATTCACTCATGAAACCAATGAAATAGACGGCGATTAAAAACAAGGCCCAGACTCTTTTAAGAAGAATCAGGGTATCTGCAAGTTTTTCCTGGGTCACGACGTAATCACTCCGTTAAACAAAAGTATCATTTTAATGGGAATCTTTTCCCCCATGATACCTCTTCAGGGCTTATCTTCCACAATTTATGAGCATATATTAGCTATTAAAATACAATAGGATAGGGTCATTTTCGGGTAAGTTTTTTCGCAGTTCCAACAATAATCTTATGATATAATCACTCCATTCCAAAGGAACGGCAGGCATTGATTTAATTTTAGAGATTTTTTTGCGAACAATCCACGCCTTCTTTTACACGGAGGCATAGTGAATTGAGATCAGTTTGGTACGGATTCTCTTGCCGAAGGTGAAGATTTTTCGAATCCTGCTGAACCTTATTTTTTAAGTTTTTAAATTGTATTTGGAAATTTTACTAAAACATTATTTCAAAAAGGGAAAATAAAATGTCTATCAGATTAGGAGATACGGCGCCAGATTTTACCGCCGAGACCAGCGAAGGCAAAGTCGAGTTTCACAAATGGCTGGGAGACAGTTGGGGAGTCCTGTTTTCGCACCCTAAAGATTACACTCCGGTTTGCACTACGGAACTGGGACGGGTGGCTAATTTAAAGGGCGAGTTTGACAAAAGAAATGTCAAAGTGATTGCAGTCAGTGTGGACTCGATCGATTCCCACAAAGGCTGGATCAGCGACATCAACGAGACCCAGCATTGCACGGTGAATTATCCTATCATCGCCGACCCGGATAAAAATGTCGCCACTTTGTACGATATGATTCACCCCAACGCCCTTAACAACCTGACCGTGCGAACGGTATTCATCATCGGCCCGGATAAAACCGTTAAATTATCCCTGACCTATCCGGCCTCCACCGGAAGAAATTTTGATGAGATTCTGCGTGTCATCGATTCATTGCAGTTAACTGCAAATTACCAGGTGGCAACACCCGTAGACTGGAAGCATGGGGACGATTGTGTTGTGGTCCCGGCCATCAAAACGGAAGACATTCCGGCGAAGTTTCCTAAAGGGTTTACAGAAATCAAACCTTATCTCAGAATGACGCCGCAACCCGACCTTTAACTTTTAATTTTTCAAAACGCCCGGGCGGACAACAACCGTCCGGGCTTTTTTTATGACCGTTCCAAATGATAATAATCAGGTTTCCCATCTCATCCGCCTTATTGATGACAGGGACGAGTTTGTCCGCACCAAAGTCCGCGAACAATTGATTCATATCGGAGAGGATGCCCTCCCCTTTCTGCAGATTGCCACCCGAACTGAAAACCTCAACCTCCGGGCCCTTGCCAGTGAAATCATCCAAGCCATTCTTCCTGGGCAACTGGGAGAAAAATTCCGGCAGTTGGTGCTTTCGGCACGAGGCGGGGATATTGATCTGGAACAGGGTGTTATCTTTCTCATGCAGTTTCGTTACCCTGGAACCGGGCCGGAAAAAATACCAGCCCTTCTGGACAAGATCGCTGAAAAACTTGGAAGCCGCTTGAATCCTGACGATTCGCCTCAGCAGGTCGTCCAACAAATGACCCGATTGCTTTTTATCGAGGAAGGGTTTGCCGGCAACGATTCAAGTTATACCGACCCGGACAACAGTTACTTCAATAAAGTCCTGGAGCGCAAAACCGGAATTCCTATCACCTTATCCGCCCTGTGCCTGTTGATCGCCAGGCGGCTGCATCTGCCCATCGTTGGCGTGGGCCTGCCCGGACATTATATTGTAAAATATGCTTCCGCCACCGACCCCATTTACTTTGACCCGTTTCATCAAGGGCGCATCCTCCAGAGGAAAGACTGCATTCGTTTGGTGGAAAGCGTTGGCCACCAGTTTGAGGAGCACCACCTTTCCCAGGCAACTCATCGGGAAACGCTGGTAAGAATGATGAACAATCTGGTGGCGGCTTACGATCAGACCAACGAACTGGAAAAATCCCGGCATCTGAAAGAATATATTAATATATTGTTAGGTTCGCCCCGTAGTTTTCCCGCCAACTCACCTTAATTTTTCGGGATATAGAATTATGAAAAAATCGATTGTGGTAACGGGCGCCGGTCAGGGAATTGGAAAGGCTATAGCAACGCTTCTGGCCGGGCAGGACTATTCCCTGCTTCTCCTGGGTCGAAACCTGAACTCCCTGGAGAGCACTCGGGAATCATTAAAAAATCCCGAAGCCCATCAAAGTTTTTCCTGCGACATCAGGCAACCGTACGAAATTGGTAAAGCCCTGACGCAAAGTGGAATCCAATCTCTTTATGCCGTAGTGGCCAATGCAGGAATAGGCGGGGAAAATCATTATTCCGAGAAAGATCCCTGGCAGGAGATCATCGACACCAATCTAACCGGCAGTTATTTCACCATTCAGGAATGCCTTCCGTTCCTGAAAAAAAACCCGGACCCTTACAAAAAAATCGTGATCGTTTCTTCCATCCTGGCTCGGCTGGGGGTTCCGGGCTACTCTGCCTATTGCGCTTCGAAAGCCGGCCTGCTGGGATTGATGCGCTCTCTGGCTTCGGAATTGACTGCCGACAAAATCCTGGTCAACGCCATATGTCCTGGCTGGGTCAACACCGCCATGGCGCATGAGGGACTTGATGGGTTCGCCAACGCGCTCAACATCTCCAGGGAAGAAGCGTATGAACAGGCGATGGCCCAGGTTCCGCTCGGCAAAATGTCCGAACCGAACGAGATCGCCCAATTTATCTCATTTTTAATTTCAGACGCGCAGACATCATTCACCGGGCAAACTTTCGACATCAACAATGGCGCATTGATGCCATGACGGCCACGTTAAGTTTATGCTACACGCCCAAAAATGTTCAGGAGAGAATTAAACTTGAACAACGGGGGAAGCGGTCTCAATTCCCTGAGGGAGAGGTTTCAAGCGGGGTTCTGCGCTATACTTCAACGGACTCAGAAATTGGCCCAACTGTTCCTGCAGTAAAGCCATCAGATCATTCAATGACCGTAAAATAGTTTTCCCTTTTGGCAACTGGTCGGCCTGTGTCTTTAATTCGGCCTCGACAGCGGCAAATACCAATTCAGGAAGATTTCTGATTGCATCCGTATTGATCGACTCCTGTGAAAACCCGCCACTTCCTACACTGCCAGGGTCAGAAATCTCAATGGGTCTATTGGAAGAAATTTCCTGAAAAGAAAAGGTGGTGGTTATCACCCGCTCAAGTTCCAGTTCAATCTCCGTGATCACGCCAAGTGAACCGGCGAGAACCCCGGTGATGCCCTCCAAATCGATTTCGGCCCGAGCAAAGAAACTGCGGGCAATCGGCCCGACCTGATCGACCAGCCGTTGAATGGCGTTCAACTCCTCTTCGTTCAAATCTCCCTGGACGGCCAGAGAATATTGGGAAGCCGCTACGGCAGAGGATGAAATTTCACTAACGGTTCCATCATCACTAGTTTTGGTTTGGGATTCCGACCCTGCGAGGGATTGCTCGTTTGCGAAAGAAAGGTCGACCCGGTCCCCCTCTCGCGTTTTGAGGCTGAGTCCCCCAGTGAAAGCGGCCTGGACTGAGGCCGAGTAACTGCGGCTATCAAATATGGGTGTTTGTGCAAAAATTTCTGAGATTGCCATTAGATTGGACCAATTTTAACAATTCCAAGAATTGCTTCCTATCTATGTCCTCTAACGGCTAAAACTAATAATTTAATTAGCAAAAAATGACCTATTTGTTTAAAAAATTTTTAATCGGCATTTTCGGATATTTTCAGAACTTAGTAAAATTTGCTCAAGCAGGCATGTTTCTGGGGTACGGAATCCACCAGGAAGGTTAAAACTTTTTAAATTTAGGAAGAATCAAATATCACGCAGGCGGGGAAGCCTTGTGTCCTTTTCAGACAGGATGGGGTCTGTAATGGGCCAGGCGATTCCAATATCAGGGTCGTTCCAGAGGATACCCCGCTCGCCGGAGGGAGCGTAATATTCCGAACATTTATAAAGAAATTCCGCGGTTTCACTCAATACGCAAAACCCATGCGCAAACCCGATAGGGATGTAAAGTTGCCGATGATTTTCTGCGGAAAGACACACCCCGCTCCATTTACCGAACGTTGGAGAATTTTTTCGGATATCCACAGCCACATCAAACACTTCTCCCCGAGTGACCCGTACCAGTTTGGCCTGGCCTGGGTTCTCCTGAAAATGCAGACCTCTCAGCACTCCTTTTTTTGACAGTGAATGATTGTCTTGAATAAATTCACAATTGATACCATGCGCTTGATATTTTTTTTGGACATAACTCTCGTAAAAAGAACCTCGTGAATCGGAATGGACCTCAGGTTCGATGATTAAAACGCCTTCTAATTCTGTCTTTGTTACCTTCATGGTTTTTTTAAATAAAAATGATTGATTGGAAATAAATTAGGAATTTGTGAAAACATTTTCACATTATGCCTGCATCAAAAGTTCAAGTCTTTCACCTTGTAATTTCATTGGTTAACTTAACAATCAGGTTTAAAACTTAAAAAAATATAAGCCCTCTTGAAAAAAGGATAAAGGTTTTTCTCAAACTCTTCGATAAGAGTGAATCATTTTCTGTTATTTTTTTCTTTCTGGACTGAGAAATCCAGGTATTAAAACCACTCCCAAAAAGTCATCCACTATGAAGGCAAAACCTGATAAAAAACCGGAATTTGTTAAAACAACGCCACTTCGAAGGAAGCCTCTCACATCAAAAGACTTCTCATCGAAAAAGCCTGAATTTCTGACCATTTTTGGAAACGATGCCGAAACCATCCGCAAAGAAGTCATGCGCGTCAAGGCCAGCCTCAAAGACAGCCCTCGTTTATTCGAGCAATTGGGAGCCATCCGTCGGCCCACATTCAAAAAGAATTAGACCTTCTCTCCCGGTTCTGAGTTCTGATTCATAAAAGGCAATGCCATGATGAAATATAACAGCATGGCAACTTCCGAATCGTAAAAATTTACTTCAAACAATCCCCCGGCCAAAAAACCGAGAACTGCGGCGGCACAACCCGGCAGGACCCATCGAGTGTAAGTCCTCTCTGCTGAATCGCGGGATTTCCTGAAAAAATACAGAAAAAACCCTACCCATATAGAAATCCACGCGCTCAAACCCAGAATACCCGTGTCCACCGCCAGCTGGACAAAATTGTTATGCATCCCCCGGTATTTTTTAATGTATCCCGTCGGGTCCGGGTAGTTGGTATGTACTAAATCCATACACCGAAAGCCACACCCCGTCACAGGATAATCCTTGAACACCTCCCAGCCACCCTGCCAGAGCGCCAGACGGGACTGAAAGGTCCAGTCCTGCAAGTTAACCATTGAATGAAGCCGGTCCTTCACACCCACAGGGGAAAACAGCAAAACCAGAACCAGCAAAACCGGAACGCCCCAAAGCAACCGTATCCTCCAGACCAACACCAGAAATACAAATCCTGTCATGAATCCCAGCCAGGCTTGCCGTGTCAAGGTGAGAAGCAGGCAAATGACGATTAAAAATACCGCACCACCCAGCCAGTTTTCTCTGGGCTGACGGAATAATAAACGTCCCAGAGCCACCAGCCCCACCAGCATCAGAATCCCCGCAAACGTCATATAGACGCTCATGGTTCCTTCTACACGGGTTTCTGTGGTGACCGGGGTCAACAACCCCTGGGAAATTCCAACCAGGGCCGAAATACAGCCCGCCGCGACCAAAACCAGGACCAGGAAATCCCTTTGCTTCTCATCCCTGACACTATTGACCGCCCAGAAAAAGATGAGGATTTGCAGGAGCTTTTTTAGCGATTTATAACTATAGCCGGGATCGACCGCCAGAGCCACCGCCAGAATACTGGCGAGAATAAAAAGTAAAAAAGGAATCCCCAAAGGAAACCGGACCCGGCTCCAGGATTTGGTCAGGGAAACTTTCGTCAACCAGGCCACCGTTCCCACGGCAAAGGCGATTTGCGTGATGCTGATGGAAAACATCGAAAACATCACGAACAGAATCAAACTGGCAGTCAAAATCTTGTCCAGTACTGGAAGCCAACGGTGAGTGGTATCTATTGCAGACATACTGGCAGTTGAAAATAACCATTGGGCTGTGAGAAGGAAATATTTGTCATTAAACGGAGGTTTTCATCAAAGAAAAAGGAGAAAATGGTTTGGTGAAACAAACCGGGAAGAATTATACGGGCTTCCCTATTTATAGTAAACCCTTAGACTAATTAAAAATCATTATTGAATTAATTCTTGTATCGCCTTGTAAATAGGTTTTGTCGCCACCTGATGCCCATAGGGGTTCCAGTGCCCATCGGTTTTAAACTCGAATCTTTCATGATTCTCTTGATAATCCCTGAGAAAGTTTTTATGCAAATCAATGAATCTTCCACCATGTTTTTCCACGATTTGTCTCATAGCTACATTAAACTTTAATGTATTGTTAGGCTTATTGCTGGTGTCTTGATTGTATATCGACCAAGTATCCCCATTCATAGCAAAGATGAGCTTTATATTTTTTTCTTTTGCAAAGGATGCGATATTTTTCACAACATAGTCAGCAATCAGAAGATCGTTGTCGAAACTCCCTTCCAAATCCTTGACGCTCATATTCATTTGATACTGTTCGTTGAGGACCAAGCTTTTTATATAATTTATTTTGGTTCTAAGTTTGTATTGATAAAACATGAACCGGAGTAAACGTATGTCTAGGAGGCTGTCCCAGGAGGGATCATAGGGTTTCGGAGGAATTTCTTTAATTCTGTTACCCGAAAGGGAAAGGGTAAGAAATGTCCCTCCATACCTGCCGGAAGCCATGAGATCTTTTCTATACGAGGGAGCAAAATCGTTATGAATGATTAAGAAAACAGCAATGTCTGGATCATATTTCAAGACTTCGTTTCTAAATATATGCAGATATTGAGCAAGATGCGCCGCTCCGATGCCGAATCCATACACTTCGAAATGGTCCGGCCCTAACCGTTGTTCCAGAAGATTAGGTATCGCTTTTAGATAACCCGGTTCCAGGGCCGCAATATAGGAATCACCGATGACTGCGATTCTGGTTTTATTGTTTCTTTCTTGGAAGTATTTGTCGTGATGCGAATTCCATCCATCTTCATTGATTGAGAAAAGTGCGGAATATTCATTCGCCAGCCTTATTGTGCCTTTCTGAAGAGCCTTATAATGAGTGATACCGTCATCATGCTCGACTCGGGCGACATCCGTGGTTGGTATAAAGTATTTTAAAGCGACATATTCGAGAAAAATTAAAAATAGAACGAAAGTGACAATAGCCAAAAGGATATTCTTCAAAAAATTCATGTGCCAACCGATCTTTTTTTGGTTTCAAACGAGATTTTCCATCTTGCAGTTAAAGTTCCTCTTTTTTTACTTAACTTGTCCAAACAATTAAGGTGAGAAAATTATGCGATTCAATTTCGCCAAGACTTTTCCTGGCTTCTTGGACGAAGATTCAATAAGAGATAAATCCAATTGGATCAATTAGATGCTAGCACTAATACTCTTAGTGGAAAAGCATCAAGTTATTGCAGTACAAATTGTCCTTCTTAATAACAATAACACATATTATTAGAGCCTATTTGTAGACAAAACCTAAAGAAATTACGTTGCCTCGAAAAATTCAATCCAGTCTTTGATTTAACTAATAAAATATAAAGATTCTCTTATTTATGAAATCCCCGACGCAATCTGGTAAAATCCCTCCCTTTATATCAGCTTTTTTCTCCTCTACATCCTCTCCGGCAAGCCACACGGATAGCCTTGGAGATTCATGCGATACAAGAAGAAATGTAGATACATCTCCATTTTAAATAACTTGATAAAGAAAA